>JASICF010000225.1 GCA_030044775.1 Candidatus Sulfotelmatobacter sp.
TGAAGAGAAATGGAAAAGCCTCTCAAGATGCGGTCATCCTGAGAGGCTGGTTGGAATTTTTTCGGCCCGCGCGAATTCGTTTCGCCAACGGTTAGTGTTTCTTCTTTTTTGCTTTCTTCTTTGTTGCCATTAAGCTTCCTCCGTGAACGATTTTCCCTTGCAAAGGTTCCTAGTCAACTTGGGCCCGAAATGCCGTTTGCTATCCAATTTATCGTATGGGTAGCTTCCTTAGCACAAGATATTGCGGCACTGTTAAAGAAGTGTCAACAACAAATTTTTTTTGGGGGGTACGTATTTCCTGAAATTTCCCACTTGGCCGCACAGATTTCCACCTTTATCCAAGGTCAAACTCGAGTACGGAGTTGCGCCATCAGCCGCCGCCGGCAAAGGCATAAAGAACCGATTCAATCTACGCGAAAGCTGTGGGAGCCCGGCGGTAAGCTTCATCGGAATTCTCTGGCACGTTCCCTGAAGCTGAAGTGGAGAAAAAAACGATTGCCACTCACTTTGGGCCAGGCAGGATCGGCAAAAAGGGGGATGTCCGCTGGATCCCGTAGAACGCCAGTTGCATAGCGAACGAAACAAACAACAGTGGCATAAATCCAGCAATGACATGGTCTTGGGCAGAACCACGTCTTTGCCGGGAGATCACCATTGTCCCCAGGTCGGCCACCCTATTAAATCGGATCAATAGCCAGAAATCGCGACGATGCACCTTGCCACGAAAAAGTTGCATTTTCGGAAACTCCGAAGTAATATGCCTTTAGGGGCTTGAAACTGAGTCTCCCAGTATCGGTAATCCTGACCCTGTACCGCTAAGAGCAACGCTTCCAAACTCGACAGTCAGCGTGTTGAAAAAAAACTAACGAGGCCGCCCGTCAGCCTCCGTCCCGGTTCGGAGAGTTCAATATGGCGTGGTACGCGTACTGCCTTACCGAGCATCAGACCCTTCCCAACGGCACCCGTTCCAGACGCCCTTTTGTCATTGAAAACGTTCAAGGCGTGAACGGAGCCCCTGTCCTCAGCTATCCCAGCGGCGAGTTCGCTGTGATCGTGAGCGAGTACGACCAGAACTCCGGTACCCTAGACCAGAAAGCCGCCATCGACCACGCCCGGGTGGTAAGCGGCTGTTTCCGCAATTCCACCGTTCTGCCCTTCCGCTTCGGAACTATCTTTGAAACCGATGATGCGCTGCGGCAGGCCGTCCGAGTCAACCGCCGCACCTTCTGCCAGAGTGTTGAGAAGCTCCGCGGCAAGTCCGAAATGCACATCAAATTGACGGTCACGGATGGTTCGCTGCGTGAAGCCATGATCGATGTTGTGTTACCCGATACGGTCGGCGGCGACTATCTTTCGAAGCTCCGCGTAAAAGCGTCTCGTGAACGCGAGCGACAGACTAAAGCTCGCGCTCTCTCGGTACAGGTACACAAACTGTTCAACCCGCTGGAAGAAGAAGTAAGCTGCAAAAAAGTTGCACCGGAAGGTATGCTTATCGATATCGCCCATCTGATCGACTCCAAATCGGTGGAGAAATATCAGAACCGCTACTCGACCGCGGCAAAGCAGCTAAAAAACTGTGAAGTGGCGATTAGCGGGCCCTGGCCTCCGTATCACTTTCTTCCCGGAAAGCTACGTACGGTAACCGGCAACAGCTAGCCGGAATGCAACGACAACGTCAAGTTTGAGCCGCCGATCCGAAATCCGAGTCGGCGGCTTTTCCTTCGGCATCGGCGTGCAGTGAATGTGCATTGTTATGCACTTGCTTTCTTTCGCCCGAACCAGGGAATTGAGACAGGTAGTCTTGCCGCGCCTGCTAACCAAAACTATTTCAACAGGTTGGAATTTGACCCGCGGTTCTATGGCCGGCGGGGGCTTTTGGTTCCGCAAATGCTCTTTTCAGGAGTACTTAAAGAGGCCGCAAACCCATCGTATGACCTTCACCGTCTCTCGTCACCAATTCCCGAAGTTCCGCTCCATCTCGCGGAGCGGATACTTGCATCGCCTTTCCTGATCTTTGCCTACCAACTCTTGACCTCTTGGAAATGTGGCCCCAGAAATGGGGCCGCTTTTTTCGTGACAGGATTATCGCGGTCCTCAGATTCCCCAGGTAAAGGAATCATCAATTTTGGTTCGGATCGCTGCCTTTTTGGTCGGTTGGCCGGGAAGCTCCAAATCAAGGTGACGACGCGCAGTGGCTCAGTTTGAATCTCCGATGGCATGTTGGCTCGCTCTTCAGGCGGAGCAAAGGATCTGCCGCTACGACGCTGTGTGCCAAGGGAGATCCCTCGGCCCACTGATAAAAACGCGGGCGCTTCGGGATGACGCCTTGTGCGATCCGAAAATTCAAACTGAGCCATTACCTGACGACGCCCTCGCTTTCCGCTGGCGATCTTCTCAGATACACTTTCGTCTAACCTATGATTCGAACATCGCGCCTCGAACTCTTTTTCACACTCCTGCTAATCACCAATCTAACCGCCCAGGATGCCCAGAAACCGCAATCCATGACATCGTTTTTCGCGCCGCCGCAAACCTCCGCGGCTGAGCAGCAGAATTTTCCTCCGTTGCTGCTGCAACAACTTTCCGCAATTAAGGCGATTGCCCTGAAAGACGACTATGCTTATCGAGAGCTCGCCCACCTCACGGAGAACATTGGCTCGCGGCAAACCGGTTCGCCCCAGGCGACGGCCGCGGCGCAATATGTCGCCGGGGAACTACGCAAACTGGGTCTCGACGTCCGCCTGCAGCCAGTCACTGTTCCGCACTGGGTTCGCGGAGAAGAAACCGCTGCATTGGTCGAATATCCTGAAATGGTACCTGGCACAAACCAGAAGATTGTCCTCACCGCGCTCGGAGGAAGCACAGCCACTCCGGCCGAGGGACTGACCGCCGCTGTGATCACGGTCAGCACATTCGACGAGTTGACCGCCCTCGGCCGCGACAAAGTTGCGGGCAAGATTGTTTTCTTCAACGAGCCGTTCGACAAGCAGAAAGCCGCCGGCGGATATGCCTTCAGCTCGTATGAAGAAGCGGTGCCTTATCGTGCTGCCGGGCCGAAGGCTGCCGCCGATTTGGGTGCGGTCGCTTGCCTCGTTCGTTCCGTCGGCAATGCCGACTACCGTCTGCCGCATACTGGAATGAGCGTTGCGGCCGGAATTCCTGCGGCCGCCGTGACTGCAGAAGACGCCGATCTCATCGCTCACTTAACTGCCGAGGGGCCTGTTCGCATGCATCTCACGCTGACCCCGCAGAAATTGCCGGACGAAACCAGCTACAACGTGATCGCCGACCTCAGAGGTTCGGATCACCCGGAACAAGTCGTGGTAGTTTCCGGCCATCTGGATTCCTGGGATCTCGCAACCGGTGCGATTGATGACGGGGCCGGCGTAGTCATCGCGATGGAAACTGCAGAGATTCTGCAACGCCTTCATCTTCACCCCGGCCGCACGCTTCGTGTGATTGCATGGATGGATGAGGAGACTGGAGGCTCCGGCAGCAAAGCCTACACAGCGGAGTATTCCAAGGATTTTCCCAATTGCGACTCAGCCATCGAAAGCGATTCAGGCGCCGCCCATCCTCTCGGGTTCGACGTCAAAGCCAGCGCAGCGGCGATCGATCTGCTTCGCCCGGTGCAATCCATGCTGATGAGCATCGGCGCAACACTCATGCGCCCGAGCAGTTATCCGCCCGGCGCCGACATCGAAGCCATGTCCAACGCTGGCGTTCCCACTTTCGGCGTGATGCAGGATGGCCGAACGTATTTTAACTATCATCACACGGCCGCCGATACGCTTGATAAAGTGGTTCCGGCGGAACTTCAGGAAAATGCCGCCGCCATGGCCGTACTGGCTTATTCTTTAACAAATATGAAGGACACACTGCCGAGATAGATTTCACACCATCGAGGGCGACGTCGAACAAGGGCCTTAACAGCCGGCAATCCCGCGCCGTCCAGAGTGATGAGGCGGTGGCTCCGACCTCCGGACAACTTCTTTGCTAGCGGAGGTTCAGGTCCGCGTAGTAGGCGAAACCGGAGAGCGCTACTTCGTCGTTACCGGGTATGTAAAAACCGAACTTGCCTACGCTGAAATTAGCATGGGGCTGGGTCCAGCGATCCACAACTGTCCAATTGTCACCGTCCCTGATCTCGTGGAGGAGTTCGGTGGGGCTAACCCGAATGCGGAGCGTGCGCAAACTTTTCTTGTCGCCTTTCTCGGGAATCTTGATCTCGTCCGTTTTTTCTCCATTGTGAACCACACTGCGGTAGAAGGTAGTGTCGTCGACCTGGAAGAGGATGTAATCCCTGGGGTCTGTGTAGTCAAGCACCCACTGCAAAAGGTGACCCTTGTTAGGCATCGCCGAGAAAACGAAGGTGCCCGCGACGGGAGTGACGCCGAAGAGCACGAAGTCGCCTCCTTTGCGAATAAAGGAATCTCTCTCCTGCTTCCAGGCGCCCGGGTCTTCCCATGTGGTCATACCGGCTGGGCCGAGAGACAGATTCAAAATCTTGGATTGACCGGCGATGATTTCAAGCGCGGACGAGCGCGCGAACCGGTCCGCGGTTCGCGCAGTAAGAGTGTACGTACCGCCGGCAAGATTGATCGGGACACCGCTGCTTATCATTGTCAGGGAGTTGCCTTTCACGAGTGCAACTTTGGCATCGGCGGGCGCAAAGCTAATTTTCAATTCTCCCGGAGCGGCTTCCAGCGTGGCATCAGCTGCCGCTAGAGATACCGCTCCGCCTGTGACGAAGTGTTCCTTAAACTTTCGCGTCTCGAATTGTTCCTTGCGCAGTTCGACGGTATGGTCTCCGGGATTCACGGTGGACACAAAAAGTGTGCCATCAGGATGAATGGTGCCGACGACGGTTTCATCGACGAAGACGGTGGTTCCGGGGGCGCCACCCTGAATCATCAGCGAAGCGAGGCGAGGCTGCAGTTCAGGTTGAGGCTGGGGTTGGAGGTTAAAGACAAGCCGAGCTTGCTCGCCCTTGTGAATGCGAATTGTTTGCTGCGGAGGGTCCTGAAAGCCGTTCTTGGAGACTTGTACCACGTAATCCCGGACCTCAAGATTCGGTATGCGCAACTGGCCGGCCTGAGTCAATTGCGTTTGAAGTTTTCCATTGAGAAAAACTGCCGCCTTGTCTTGACCCGCAACCACAAGGAGCGTGCCGACGTTGTGAGCGAATTCGGCCGGCGCCCGATCATCGGGCGCGGCCCTTCCGACGGTGGTGTTGGGGGCAACAGGCAAAGCGGGCGGGGATGGTTGAACAGTCGATGGCAAGGCTGCCGCGTCGCTGGGAGCAGACACCGCGGGAGTCGAGGGGGCTGGACTCGGGAACGGAAGAGCAGACACAGTCGGTGCGGAAACGGCGTTAGCGGAGCTATTAGCCGCTGACTCGGCGTAGTGTTTTCGCGTAAGGAAGAAAGTCGCTGCGCAGAGGATGATTGCCACGCCAGCGATCAGAATCACCGTCATGGAGTTCGATCTCGCCGGCGGTTTGGGCTGAAGCGATGGCGATTTAACTTTGGCTGGCTGTGCTGGAGTCTCGGCGGCCACGAAGGTGTTGGCTTGAGGCGCAGGCAACGGCTGCGGTGGTGGAGCGGTCACGGCTTTGACCGCTTCCTTTATGCCTGTCGGAACTTGGCTCAACGAGCCTTCGTCTGGTGCGATCTTGCTGAGCGGAACCTCGCTCGGCGAAGCGACGGCCGTCGGGACATTCCCGGATGAGACTGGGCTTGGCGCCTTGCTTGGCAGCGCCTGGTTCGGCGCAATCTCGCCCGCCTCTGCGGGTAAAGGCTTCGGAGTGCTGGCGCGTGGGACGTGAAAAATGAGGGCCGAGCTTTTGCCGCGCGCCGCGGCTGAACTCTCCGGGGGAGCCAATCCCAGGCGGTGTAGAAGGCCATTGGCCACGGATAGGATTTCTCCGTCCGTCCAATACTTCGCAACCACGCCCTGTATGCGCTCCGCTAAGATTTGTTTTGCAGCGCCGTCACCGGCTCCATCGATTTCGAGTTCCATTCGCCGCAGCGCTTCCAAATCGCCGCGGCGGGCCTGACGCCGCCGAGCGGCTTGGTCGCGGAGGATTGTATCTTGGATCTGGAGCAACTTAGGATCGTGAGGATGGACGGCCAATCCTTCCGCGACCCAGGCCAAGGCAGCAAATAGATCGCCCGAAGATTGCAGCTTGCGTGCTCGGAAAACCCAATCTTCCACCGAGCTCTTTTTTTTCAGCTCCACGATTAGGCTGAAGATGGTTTTGGCCGTAGGATGCGCGGGGTTCAGGGCGAGCGCCTGATTGGTCAGCTTCTCGGCGTCCAGCCAATCGGTTTCTACGATGGAATTCGCCTGCTCCACCAGGGCATTGGCCAAAATGGAGCGTGCCAGCGAGTTGTTTTTATCTAGTTCGTAGGCTTTGCGCAACAATTGAATCGCTTCGGCGGATTTCCCCTGCGCGAACAGTTCCTGACTTTCGGTGATAAGCCGTTGGGTTTCGGCGTTGCGCTTGACGCCATCATGCGCCTGCTTTTCCAGTTCAGACAGCTCCGTGTCGTTGGGGAATTCGGCAGCCGTGCCTCGCAACAAATCCAGGGCGCGAGGATAGTCGCCGGAGTGCAGATAGATCTTGATTTGCTCAACGAGCCGCGTTTTGGATTCAGTTCGAACCGGTTGATCGACTCTTGGCTCCAAGCGTTCTAACCTCGAAGATAGGGACCTGTGCCACTCGGGCCGAGGCGCTGCCCGACCTTATTCCAGTTAGCCGATGCCTTGGATGAAGACGGCAAGTTTATAGCGCCGGACTGCCATGCGGGCCTCAAAAAATCTTACTCGATTAGGCGGATAAGGGTAGTGTCGTGGAAGTTGCGTCTTGAACCAGCCGCCGACTCCAAACCGGCACGTAGAAGAGTACTCGCGCGAGGGGGGTTTCCAGGCGAGTTGACGAGGTTGCCAGCCGACAGCCGGCGAACTATTCGTGCTTCAGGGCAACCACCGGATCAACGCGCATGGCGCGGCGAGCAGGGATGTAGCAGGCGGTCAGCGCGGCGCTCAGCAGAATGACCGCCACGGAAGCGAAAGTCACTGGATCGGTCGCCGAAACACTATAGAGCAGGCTCGCCATGAGCCTCGTCAGCAGAAACGCCGCAACTAGGCCGATCCCTAAGCCAAACAAAGTAAGTTTCGTTCCTTGCCCCAGGATCAATCGCAACACATCGCGCCGCCCCGCGCCCAGCGCGATACGAATTCCGATTTCATGCGTCCGCTGCGAAGCCGAATACGAGATCACGCCAAAGATCCCGACCGCGGCAAGCACTAACGCAATCGCGCTGAACGAACCCAACAGAAAAGTGCGAAGCCGTTCTTGGGAAATCGATCGGCCGAGAGCATCATTCAAAGATTCAATATCCGTCACCGGCAGGTTCTTATCAATGGAGCGCACCGCCTGGCGAATACCGGCGGCCACGCTCGATGCGCTCAACGAGCTTCTAACCACGACCTCACCACCATAAAGAGGCGCTTGAGCGAAGGGCACATACATCGCCGGTCCGGGTTTCCGGCTGAGCGCTACGTCGCGCACATCGCCGACAATCCCGACAATTTCTCGCGGCACATTGCCGTTCGGCGGAAAACCAAATCTCATCTGTCGTCCCAGCGGATCCTCGTTCGGAAAATACCGCCGCGCCAGTGTTTCGCTGATGATAGCTACATTCGGAGTGGACGGGGAATCCTGGTCGGAGAAAAAACGGCCCCTCAGCAATGGGATTCGCATCATCCGAAAATAATCGGGACTTACTGTAGCGTAGTCGGCCGTCGGGAATTTGCCGGGAGGTAGCGGAGGGTTTCCTACGATGCTGAATGTGAAAGTGGCTTCACCTTGGCGGTCCATCGGCAGTGGAGCCGCCAGAGCGGAATCTTGCAGGCCCGGCTGCGCCTGGAGATGCGCCAGCAACTCGTTAGAGAAGGCCGTCCATTGCTGCGGCGTCGCATATTGAAACTGCGGCAGTGAAACCTCGGCTTCTATCACGTTGTTTGGATCGAAGCCGGGATTGACCGAGGTGACCAGCCCAAAGCTGCGGATGAGCAGACCGCCGGCAACCAAGAGCACCATGGCCAGGGAGACTTCCGCGATGGCCAAGACACTCCGCACATGTTGGCCGCCACGCTGACCCGTGCGTTCGCCACCCTCCTTGATATTCGCCTGCAAGTTGGATGGAGTTGCCAGGATCGCCGGCGCCAGCCCAAATGCCAGCGCGGCGGCAAGAGACAACCCCAGCGCGAACAACAGGACCGAGCCTCCAACTTGCACCGAATTGATCAGAATCTCGGACGTCAGGAAGGGCCGCAAACCCCAGACACCCCACTCCGCAAGCAACACACCGGCAGCGCCGCCGAGCAATCCCAGCAAAGCACTCTCGGTGAGCAATTGCCGGACAATACGGGTACGCCCCGCGCCCAGCGCGATCCGCACAGCCATTTCTCTTGCGCGAAAAGTGGCGCGAGAAAGAAGCAGGTTCGCAATATTGGCGCAGGCAATCAATAGGACCAGGCCAACCGCGCCGAGGAGAATCAGGAGCGGCGATTTTGCGTTTCCGACGACAAACTGCCGATACGGCTCAATGCGGAACGTCAATCCTGAATCTTCTGCCGGGAATTCCCTCGCCAGACGCGTGCCCAGAGTGTTCATCTCGGCCTGAGCTTGCGCCAAAGAGACCCCCGGCTTGAGGCGTCCGATACCGGCCAGCACCCGTGAGCCAGGCTGCGACAGTCGAGGTCCAAACAATGGGTCCTGGGCGACCGGGATCCACACGTCTTGACGAGGAGCGCCGTCGGGATAGCGGAAGCCTGCCGGCAGTATTCCGACAACCGTGAATGACCGCATGTCCAGAGTGATGGACCGGCCAATAAGCGCTGGGTCGGAACTGAAGCGGCTGTGCCAGAGATTCTCGCTCACAACCGCCACGGGCGCCGCGCCCTCTTTGCCATCCTCTGCCAGCAATGTGCGGCCTGCCAGCGGCTTTGCTCTCAGCAGCGGAAATATCTGGGGCGTTACGTCTGCGGTGTTCACGATGGATGGCTCCCCTGCTCCGGTCAGGGTGAGATCGTGAAACGAATTTCCTGCCATCTCGCTAAACACGCCGTTCTGCTCGCGGCACAGGGTGAAGTCCCGGTAGGAAATGGCCGATAGCGCGTCCGGCTGGTTCAATGGGGCGTTGAAGATCAGAACGAGTTGATTGGGATCGGGATATGAAAACGCCTGCAAAAGCACCGCGTTCACAATGCTAAAAATGGCGGTGTTCGCGCCGATGCCAAGCGCCAGCGTAGTCACTGCGACGGCAGTGAATCCGGGGCTCTTGCGCAACTGCCGCAACGCGTAGCGGAGATCTTCAAGGAAGCCGCTCATAGGCTTGTTTCTTAAATTCCTGCGACGCCACTTTGAAAGCTGTAAGGCGAAACCAGAAATGCAACCAGTGATTCAACACGCCATCCTTGAGTTATGCAGATTGCAAATAATAGGCCGTCTCAGAACCAGCGTCATCTCGCTGAAAAATCGAAGAACTCTCGTAGGCTTCGCACGGTGATGCTTTTCTGACAGTGTCCAATGCCGGAATGAAGTGTCCATTATCGGGCGGGTTTGGAACACCGGAAAACCCGATAACACCGCGCGGGGTCGCCCCAGGATCCGTAAGCGCATAACGCGAAGGTCGGTGTTGCCTCAGTTTTTTGCATAACGGGCGAAACTGCGGCTGTTGCGTTTATTAATCTCGCTCTCACACCCGATATCGCGTCTCCCGATATCTCCGGCTGAACAATATCGCCACCACGCCCAGGACGAGCGGACAGATCACGCTCGCTTCCGGACCCACCGTTCCTCCCGTCAGCCACCGTGGC
>JASICF010000226.1 GCA_030044775.1 Candidatus Sulfotelmatobacter sp.
GCTCGGAAAAATAAATCGTTTGATCGGCTCTTCTGAAGTCCGGTTCGCCTCGGTCACCGCTTCCATCACCCGTGCCGTTCCAGCCACGTTGATCTGCCACATTCGCTCGAGGTCGACCACCCCAGTTCTCACCGGATCGATCACGAACGCCAGATGCACTACCGAAACCGGACGGGTATCACGCAGCAGCTCATAAAACCTGCGAGTCGAAGACTCTTCTCCCAGATCCACGTTCTCGAACTGTAGGGGGAAATCGGTGCGGGGCGGAACGAAATCCACCCCAATCACCGAGAAGTCCTCCAGCAGCGGCAGCAATCTGGATCCCAGATTGCCCGCGATGCCGGTGACCACGACAACGGGTTTGTCGCTCGACATCAGTCTTGATCTGGTTGAGGCGATTGTGCCGGCGGTGCCGCGGCATTCGGGTTCTGCCTCATCGGATGCGGCGGCAGATGCGGTCCCCGCATCATCCCCTCCGGTCCTTCCGCCGGGCCGAAGTAAGCTTCGTTCGGTACCGCCTGGAACGAGTTTGTATATTTGTCCATCAATTCTTTCATCCGCTCCGACCGCAGCTTGTTATGGATCTCGGTTTGCAGCGCCTGATCCAGCGGAAGTTCATCCTTGCTCACAATTTTGTAAACATAATGTCCGCCATTGTCACTGATGACCTGCGAAACGTCGCCCACCTTCAAATCGAAAACTGTGGCATGCGCGGGTGGCAGTCCCGTGCGCCGCACTTTGGGCAAGTTCACTACCGGCTTCTCAACGTTCTGCCCGGCCGCCGTGTAGGCTTCCTTCTGCAGTTCGGCGAAATCCGTTCCCGCCGCTGCTTTCGCCCGCAGGCTGTCGGCCAGCTTGGTCATCTCTTGCTCGCCCTCTTGCTGCTTGGCTTTGTCCGCGGCCTCTTTCGCCTTGCGTTGATCGTCGGTCAGGGTCTTTGCGTCATCTTTTTCCGGCTCCTGCTGTTTGAAGCGCGGAATGAATAGCCGGTCGAGGGAAAACTGCTCGTACTGCTCCGGATGCTCTTTGTAGTAGCTGTTGACTTGCTCCGGCGTGATCTTATCCGCCTGTTCCTGCACGGACTTCTGCAGTTCTTGCGTCAGAACCTGCATCCGCACGATCTTCATCATTTCTTCGAAATGCGGCGTTTTGTCGAGTCCCTTTTCTTTGGCCGCATCTGACATCGCCATGAACCGAGGCAGCACCGTCGCCAGTTGATGCTTCAATTGCGGAGTCACATTCGGCGACAGCGCATTCGCGATCTTTTCAAACTGGGCGCGCGTGAGTGTGGTTTCGCAATCGGCAGGCTTCTTCGCCGTTGTTTTACTCGCTGCGCTCTTCGAAGCAGCCGCGGCTTTCGCCGAAGGCGGGCATACCCCTTTAATCGTAAGAACAACGGCGCTCTCCGGTACTTCGGCCGCCGGCGCAGGCGCCTTCGCCGCTGCGCCGGGCGCGGAAGCCGAATTCGGTTCTGCCGGAGCCGTGCTCGATTGCGCCGGCGCCTGCCCCCAGGCCAATGACCCCATCAACACACACAACAACCAACTCTTACGCATACCAAAATCCTCCAGGATTGGTTAATCGGGAAAGTTTGAATAAGCCGAACCTAGAATCCTAGCATAGAGGCCATTTCCAGCTAAAACGGCTTCGCCCCACCCTGGAACCGACGACAACCCCGATAGCTCACCCATCGATTTGGCGCAATTCCTCTTGAGCGGCGATAATCACCATCATGTCCGGGACGCCGGTCTCTTATTCGCCCAGCGCCATGCGCGCGGAAAAACGCGCGGTCGCGGGAAGCTCTGTCGCTGCCGCACTGTTCATTACCGGCGCGAAGATGATCGTCGGCGTGACCACCGGCAGTCTCGGAATTCTTTCCGAAGCCGCTCACTCTGCTCTCGATCTCATCGCGGCGGCCCTTACCTTTTTCTCCGTTGGAGTTTCCGACAAACCCGCTGACGCCGATCACCAATACGGCCACGGGAAGATTGAGAATTTTTCCGCCTTTCTCGAAACCGGCCTGCTTCTGCTCACTTGCGCCTGGGTCATCTATGAAGCCGTTCTGCGCCTGTTCTTCCGCCGCGTCGAGGTCGAACCCTCCATCTGGGCATTTGTCGTCATGCTTGGTTCCATGGCAATCGATTGGTGGCGTTCCCGCGCGCTCGGCCGTATTGCCAGCAAGTACGAGAGCCAGGCTCTCGAAGCCGACGCCTTGCATTTTTCCACCGATGTCTGGTCCGCCGGGGTCGTCATCGTCGGTCTCATCCTGGTTCTTGTCAGCCATTCCTATCGCGTGTCCTGGCTCGCTAAGGCCGACCCTGTCGCCGCGCTCTTTGTCGCGGGAGTCATCGTTTCCGTAAGCTGGCGTCTGGCTCGCCGCACGATCGACGCTCTGCTCGACGCTGCTCCCACCGGTGTCCGCAATCAGATCACCGACGCCGTTGCCAGTGTGGATGGCGTTCTTGAGATCGGGCGCGTTCGCATCCGCCGCGCCGGCAACCGCTATTTCGCTGATCTCGCCGTCGGCTTCGCCCGCACCGTCACTTTTCAACGCTCAGAACAATTGGTCGCCGCGGTAACCGAAGCCGTTCATCGCATTCTTCCCGATGCCGACGTAACCGTGCAGCCGCTTCCACGCGCCCAGCGCTCGGAAAACATTTTTGACCGCATCCGCGCCGTGGCCACGCGTCATAACCTCAACGTTCATGACATCAGCGTGCAAGATTTGGCTGGCCGTCTGCATGTCGAGCAGCACGTCGAGCTCGATGAAAACCTAACATTGAAAAGCGCTCACGATCGCGTCACCGAACTCGAGGCTGACATGCGCAACGAGGTTCCGGAAATCGCCGACATTCTCACCCACATCGAAAGCGAACCCGCCACCATCGAACCCGGCGATACCTTGCTTCGCGACGCCAACCTCGAGCGCAAGCTGAAAAAAGTTGCCGGGGAATTTCCTGAGATCGTCGATGTGCACGACGTCGAAGTAAAAAAAGTTCGCGGCCGCCTTTATGTCTCCTGTCACTGCACTTTTTCCGACGATCTTCCGCTCGCCCGCGTCCACGACATTCAAACCGAATTTGAAATCCGCCTTAAGCACGCCGCTCCGGAGTTGTTCCGCGTGCTCATTCATCCCGAACCCAGCACCGACAACCGAAGGTAAGGAAGGGCAAGGAAAAGAGGAAAGGGCTATGACAAAAGCCAGCGCCAAGTGGCAAGAGAAGCAAGTCTTCGATGCTATTGCCGATAGCGGCCACCCCATCGTTGCCGACGGCGACAAGGCCAAGGGCAACAGCCCCGTGGAGCTCGTTCTCATCGGCCTTTGCGGTTGCACCGGCTACGATGTTGTCTCGATCCTCCAGAAGAAGCGCGAGCCCTTCACAAGTCTTGAAATCCGCGCCGAAGCCGAACGCGCCAAAGATCCACCGTCCGTTTTCACCCGGATCAAGCTCACCTATCGCATCGGGGGTAAGGTGTCGCACAAAGCGGTCGAGGACGCAGTCCGCCTGTCGAAGGAAAAATACTGTTCCGTCTCCGCAATGCTCGAAAAGACCGCCAAGATCACCGCAGAAATCGAGTACATTAACTCGTAGCTCGTACCCGAGTTAGGAAAAACATTCATCAAAGCCGAGGTTTGCGATCCCGAAAACAGAACAGCTAAGTCCTCACCCTCTTCGCGGCTATTTCTTCATCGCCTCGGCCGCGTTTCTTTGGGGAGTTTCCGCCGCTCTTGGCCGCGCCGTCTTTACTGGAAGATTGCCACTGGGTTCGGCCTCGCTGCATTCTGTATTCGCTACCAGCATCGATCCCTTAATCCTTTCCCAGACCCGCACATCATTTTCGCTGTTGGTGCTTTTTCCCGTTCTCGCCGGATTTCAAGGCTGGCAGCGCATCAGGCTGCCTGCCCGCGATCTTGCGTACTGTTTCCTGCTCGGAGTTCTGGGTGTCGCCGTCTCCAATTACTTCTATTACGTCGCCATTCAGCGTATCAACGTAGCCGTCGCCATCATCGTGCAATACACCGCGCCCGTCTGGGTGTTGGTCTATGTGGTCGCTCGCGGCCAGCAAAAGCTTTCGGTCCAGAAGGTCGCTGCCGTCGCGATGGCCCTGATCGGAACCGCATTGGTCATCGGTCTCATCGGTTCCGGATCAATCTCCACTTTTCGCATCGACGCCTATGGACTCGTCGCCGCGCTGCTCGCCTCGTTTTCATTCGCCTTTTATAACGTCGGCGGACATCACATCCTTGCCCGCTACGACCGTTGGCGCGTACTCTTCTGGGCCCTCGCAGCCGCCTCGGCCTTCTGGCTGGTCGTCAACCCTCCCTGGAAAATCCTGCGCGCCCACTATGCGCCCGGGCAATGGCTTTTTCTTTTCGCTTTTTCCATGGTTTCGGTGCTCGGCGCTTTCTCGCTCTATTTTCTCGGCCTTCAGCACCTCGAGCCCACGCGCGCCATCATCGCCAGTTGTCTTGAGCCTGTTTTCTCTATTCTTCTCGCAGCTTTGCTGCTTGGGGAAGTTTTGCGGCCGATTCAGAGTTTGGGAATCGTTTTCGTTCTTGCCGCTATCATCATTGTTCAGCGGCCTGCTCGCGCCCCCGGCACGGAGACGGTTGTGATCGATCCCATCGAATGAGTTACTGCAACTCCTTTCCTCGCGTCTCGGGCAGCCGCGTCGCCATCAATGCGGCCAGCAGATATCCTGCCGCGCACAAATAAAACGCCGCCCCTAATCCCCTCATCTCGCCGATCGTCCCGATCACCAGCGGCGCAACCGAACTCATCGCTCGCGCTCCGTTATAAGTAAACCCCAGGGCGGTTGCCCGCAAACTTGTAGGAAAGAGTTCGCTGCCAATGATTCCCGAGCCCGAAAATAACCCAGTCCCGAAAAATGCAACCAGCGCTCCAATAATCATCAGCAGTGCCGAACTTCGCGCCGCAGCATAGAGAGGAATCAAAACTGCCGCCATCAGGCTGTACAGCAGGAACGCATTTCGCCTGCCCACCTGATCGGCGATCCATCCAAAACTCGCGTAACCCGGCAACATGCCAACGAGATTCAGGATCACCAGCAGCGTGGTTGTGCCCACCACCCCAAATCCGCGTCCGCCTTGGCCCACCGGCAGCGACAGATATGGAGGAATCCATGTAAACAAGCCCCACCATGCAAACAAAGAGAAAAAGTTGAAGAATAGCAGCGTCATCGTCGGCTTCGCGAACGCCGGACTGAATAGAGCCGAGAACCCCACCGCAGGGTTAGTTTCGTCTGAGCGATTGTTCGTACCCTCCCCTATCCTCGCAGCCTTTTCACGCCGCTGTTCCTCCCACATCATCGACTCCGGCACGCTACGCTGCATCCATAACGTCAACAGTGCCGGCAGAATTCCGATGAAAAAGACGGCGCGCCATCCGAAATATCTCGCCACCGGCCCCGCCACCAGCGCTGCCGCGGCAAAACCAATCGCCCAGGAGCTCTGCACAATCGCAATCGCCTTCGCCCGCAGTTCCGTTGGCCAGGTTTCGGCCACCAGCGCCGCACCCGTATTCCATTCGCCGCCCATTCCCAACCCCAGCACGAACCTCGCCGCCGCCAGCATCGCAATGTCGGTTGCCAGTCCGGAAGCGAATGAGCAGATCGAGTAAGTCAGAATACTCGCCATCA
The DNA here is from genome assembly GCA_030044775.1 of Candidatus Sulfotelmatobacter sp. GTDB lineage: Bacteria > Acidobacteriota > Terriglobia > Terriglobales > Acidobacteriaceae > Sulfotelmatobacter. The sequence continues at coordinate 5,662 of JASICF010000226.1, forward strand.
ACGCTTGCTTGCGCCCGACCCGGTCGGCGATAAAACCGAACAAAACCCCGCCCACTCCGGAAGCCAGCAGCGTCAGTGTGCCCAGTAAGCCCGCCGTGCCTTTGCTCATACCGAAATCCTTCATCAGTAGAGCCAGCACCAGCGCATAGAGCATGGCGTCGAATGCATCCAGGGCCCACCCCAGCGCCGCGGCCAGCAACGTTCGCCGCTGTGCCGGTGTCGCCTGCCGAATCAGCTGAAGCGGTCCAATCCCCATGCACGCGGGATTGTACGTTGCCTCAGAGGATTGTCAACCTGGCAAACCCGTTCGGTTGGCCAGCAAGATTTGCCGATCTTGGAGGGGACAACTACTTCTGACACTCAGCCGCAGATGGGCTTTTTCCAGAGAGAAACGCTCCGAACAACGTTCCTCACCGGTGTGTCTCTGCTCAGCAGCATCCCATCTTCACTTCGCCTGTACGCGTAAGCGGAGGGCCGAATGCTTCCTGTGGCGCAGGCTCGCCCTTCATCGCTTTTAACCATCGCCGCGCCGCGTCAAATACCACCAGGATCACTCCCGCGATGAAAATGCTCATCAGAATCGAATCCAGATAGCCGGTAAACACCTGCCCGGGTTTCGCAGTTAAAGGAAGAAAAATGCTTGTGATGGAGAGCACTCCCGCGGTCACCGTTGTCACACCTACGAAACACATTGGGACAAAACTGATCCATGCATAGCGCTGCTTGCCCATGTTGATCAGGAACGTAGTAACCACTGCCAGAGCAATGGTGGCGAGCAATTGGTTTCCCGTCCCGAACAATGGCCATATTGTGGAAATATTTCCCGTATAGATCAGATACCCCCAGCCCAGTACTACGAAAAAACTGGTGAGTACATTTCCCGGCAGCCAGGATGTCTTTCCGAACGGCTTGTAAACCTTTCCCATCAGCTCTTGCAGTACGTAACGGGCCACGCGTGTCCCCGTGTCTACCGTGGTAAGGATGAAAAGCGCTTCAAACATTATGGCGTAGTGATACCAATAGCCCATCAGCCGGTCCATACCTGGCAGCCCGCGGAAGATTTGCGCCATCCCAATCGCCAGAGAAACTGCGCCTCCGGTGCGCCCCGCGAGATGTTCGCCGACTTCGCGCGAGAAGAGATCGAGATTCACCGTGTGCAAACCCAAGCGGCTGAACACGGCCGGTGTCGTGTTGATCGCGAAGAAATCCCCCGGCGCCATCGAACATGCCGCAATCAGTGCCAGCACGCCCACCAGCGATTCCGCTACCATGGCGCCATATCCGATGAAGCGGGCGTCGCTCTCTCTATCCAGCATCTTCGGAGTTGTGCCGGATGACACGAGCGAGTGAAATCCAGAGATGGCCCCGCACGCAATCGTCACAAACAGGAAGGGAAAAAGTTTCCCTTTGATGATGGGCCCACCGCCATGAACGAAATTTGTGAAATTCGGAAACTGGATGTTGGGATGAACCACTAGCACTCCTATAACCAACACCGCAATCGTGCCCAGCTTCACGTAGGTGGAGAGATAATCGCGCGGCTCCAGCACCAGCCAAACGGGGAGCACCGAAGCCACCAGCCCGTAGAACGCCATCAGAATCGTTATCTGGTGCGGTGTGAACGTCAGCGCGCCAGCCCACGAAGTTTCCGCCACCCAATGTCCTGCCACCACAGCGCCGATCAGCAGGACAACCCCGAATATGCTCGGGCCTGTAATGCGGATTTCTCCCGCATGGCTCTTGAACATCCACCACCCCATAACGATCGCGATCGGAATTGTCATGGCGATTGTAAAAAAGCCCCATGGACTGTTGGCCAACGCATTCACCACAACGATTCCCAGTCCGGCAAGCGTCACCAGAAGAATGAACAACACGGCGATCATCGCCACCAGTCCGGCAAACGGGCTGATTTCCTTGCGCGCCACCTCGGCCAGGGACCGCCCACCATGCCGCACCGACGCCACCAGCACAGTGAAATCTTGCACACACCCGGCCAGCACCGCCCCAATCAGCAGCCACAGAAACCCCGGAGCGAACCCGAACTGCGCCGCCAGCGTCGGCCCAATCAGCGGACCTGCGCCCGCGATCGCTGCGAAATGATGGCCAAACAGCACCCACCTCGGCGATGCCACGTAATTATGTCTGTCGGCGAACAGGTGCCCCGGGGTCGTGCGCCGGTCATCGAGAGCCAAGACTTTTGCGGCGATGAAGGCGCTGTAGTAGCGGTAGCCGATTGCATAAACGCATAAGGCAGCCAGCAAAATCGGGAGGGTATTCATCCATATCTCCAGCCGGGCAAGTGAGTGTCACTGCCAGCCAAATGTATTCGGGACCTGCAAATGCGTCAGCTAGTTAGCTTCCCACAAATCTCGCGTATAAACTTCGCGCAATGCCTGTATCGGTTGTGCCCTTGATAATTGCCCGTCCATCCGGAAACAGCGTCATCTCGTAAGGTTCGCGCCAGAATTTCAGAACAAATTCGTTATGTCGGACCGCGCCATGCGTCTCAAGGCGCCGCTGCATTTCCCCGAAATCGATTGGCCGGGCGCGTTCGTGGATTTGCACCGAATTCCGTCCGCACATCGTGATATGTGGACGCCCCTCACCCGCCAGATGCACAAAGTCCCGTTTGCCGCACGCCAGGCAGCCTGCTCGCGGATTGGCCGCCGATATTTCCGCATGGTCGTTCGTCCAAACATCGAATGACCATAAGGTTTTTCGCAGCTTCTTCGCGGCCTCGCCCCCAATCAGCAACTTGATCGCTTCCGTGGCCGCAATCGAAGCCACTACGTTCACGGCCGTATTCAATATCCCCGAGGTCTCGCAGGTCTCAACCATCCCTCGGGGCATCTCCGGAAAGACGCAAGCCAGGCACGCGCTCGCTCCCGGTACGATATTCATCGTGATTCCATAGCTGCCCACGGCTGCCGCATAAATCCAGGGCGTCACGTTCTTCACGGCGTAATCATTGATCAGATATCGAGTCTCGTAATTATCTGTTCCATCGATAATTAGCTCGATATCATGAAGTAATAGATTAATGTTCCCAGGAGCTGCATCGTCGACCAGCGCTTCCACCCCGATCGCGGAGTTAAAAGCCTCGATCTTCCGAGCGGCCGCAACCGCCTTTGGCAAGGACTCGGCTGCATCTTGTTCGTCGAATAACGACTGCCGCTGCAGATTGCTCTCTTCCACATAATCCCGATCGATTATCCTTAGCTTGCCCACTCCCGCTCGCGCCAGCAACGACGCAATCCCAGATCCGGTCGCACCGCAGCCTACAATCGCCACACGTCCGGCAGCTAGGCGCTTTTGCCCCTCGGATCCGATTCCGGCAAAAAGAACCTGCCGCGAGTAGCGCTCCTCAACCCTGTCTTTGGTCACACCCGCCTCAAGGAGATCACCAGCGTTTACCGCTAAACCCTTTATTATAAGTCTTGCGAAAACTTAGCCGATGTGCTGCATGCAACATGCGGACGACTGCCTTCCATCGAAGGAAGCAGTCACCCAGGGAAACTCTTTGCTGAGACGGTATATCCCATCCCTCATATTTTTTGTCGCTGGGCTCGTCACGATGGCCCACGCCGCACCGGCGCCATCACACTCGCGTTCCGCCTCTTCAGCGAGCGTCCAACAGGCCTCCGAACCCTCCGCCTTGGCTGCGATGTCCGAATACTCCGGAAAAACCGTCAACGCTATCGATCTCCCGGGCGTTCCCGATGCCGGCCGCTTGCTGCTCATGCTGCCGCAAAAAACCGGCGAGCTTCTCGATCGCGACAAGGTTCGCGAGAGCATTCGAGTTCTCTTTGCCACCGGCCTGTTTTCCGATATCGAAGCCGAAGCCACGCCCGCCGCCTCAGGCGTGCAACTGACC
>JASICF010000227.1 GCA_030044775.1 Candidatus Sulfotelmatobacter sp.
CGAGGCCGATTTTCTTGCCGAGATGATCGGCAACGGCTCCGGCAACCGCACAACCCGCAATGCAGCCGATCAAAGCACAACCGGCAGCCCATCCGATGCCTGTCGCGCCAAGATGAAAGCGTTGGCTCAGATAACCGATGGCTCCGCTGATTACGATATTGTCGTAACCGAACAGGAGTCCGCCAAAGGTGGAGACACTGGCCGCCACGACCAGCGGAACATGAGAATGGGATTGGACCGGCGAGCGCGTCAGGTTAGCAGCCTCGCCGAGTTAACTCTGCCGGCGCGGCGGCAGCAGCCGTCAAGGTCGACTCCAGCGCCGCTTTTGCTGCAAGAATGAAGCCCAAAGTGTGCGCCATGCCCGCGTGCCAGGGAGCGGCGCACGACATTTGCGGAGTATGGTCTGGAACAATCACTCCCTCGAAGTGATTGCGGTGAAGAATCGAGAGAATGCGGATCATATCGACATCGCCCTCGTCAATAAACGTCTCACGATAGTTCGGCGCCTTACCCACGACATTGCGCAGATGAATGTAGGCGATCTTGCCTTGCCGGCTGTAACGATCGACCGCTTCGTAGACGTCGCCATCGGTCATCTCAGCGATAGTGCCCACGCAGAGTTCGAGCATATTGAACCGGCTGGAAACTGAATCGAGCAAGCGCTGATACATGTGCGGCTGAAATACCAGACGCGGCTGCTGGCGCATGGTCGGCATGGGAGGATCATCGGGATGCGCTGCCAGGCGCACGCCTGCTTGCTCGGCGACCGGAACCACATCTTCCAGAAATCGGTGCAAACGCCGCCAGAGTTCTTCGTGCGAAATGGCCGGCAACGCGCCCGGCGGAGCGGCTGGGTCGTAAACCATGTTCCAGACGACGCCGTTCGGAATTGGTTCGTCGTCAGCGGGGCCATCCATTCCGACCGTTAACGCGCGGCCGCGGCCGGAAGGCGTGGTAACGCGCCCGCAAACTCCCGCGAGGCTGAAGTTGTACCCAAGCACCGGAATTCCGGCTTCGCCCATGTGGCGAATAATGGTTTTTACTTTCTCAATTTGCTCACGACGCTTCGGGCCATCCAGCAGAATGTCATGCCAGTGCGCGGGATCGAGGTTTTCAATGGCCGCGAGCGTAAGGCCGGCATTCTCGATTTCGCACCGCAGACTTTTTAGTTCGGCGACGGTCCACAGTTTTTCGGGATCGCCGGCTACTCCCCATGGTTCATACTTCGCGCCGGTGGGCTGGTTGCTGCGCGGGTTTTTCGAGCCCTGGTTGAAGTAGTCGACAAGATGCACGACAACGTGAGTGCATCCCGCTTGGCGCGCGAAATCGTAATATTCGCGGGTCAGCATGTGCCGGTACAACCCAAGGCCTACCTTCATAGACGGTTTCCGATTCCCGAACCGTAGTCCGCGCCGAGAATTTGCCCGCTGATTTCTGCGGCAAGGGGCGAACACAGAAAAACGAAAGCGTCTGCGATCGACTCCGGGCTATTGCGCTTTCCCAAGGTCACGCGAAGTACAAACTCGCGATACGCGGGGTCCTCCTCAAACACTTTCAGCGAGCTCCCTGCCGCGACATTTCCGGGGGAAATCACGTTCACGCGGATGCCGGAGGACGCGTATTCCAGAGCCATGCAGCGAGCAAAATTCTCGAGCGCGGCTTTAGCCGAGGCATAAGCGGGAATCTGCGTGTGCGGAACGCGCGCGACATAGGATGAAGTAAAAATGAGGTGGCCAGGTATCTTACGTTTGACCCATTGCGCAAAAACCGCGCGAGTCAGATTCACTTGCGCCAAAAAGTTGAAACGAAAGATGCGGTCAAACTCGGATTCGGAAGTTGTGGCGAAGGGGTGAAGGCCGCAGCCTCCGGCATGCCCGAGCACAGTATCCATACCGGGAAAGCGTTCGAAGGACTCCTCAACAACCCGTGCCAATTGCGATGAATTGGTGATGTCGCAGGGATGGTAAAAATACTTTTGATCGGAAATCTGCCAGAGTTTTAGCGTCTTGCGGGCGTCATGTTCCGGCTTCACATCGATCAGAACAAGCGTGGCTCCGGCCGCGTTCAACCGTTTCACCATGTGCTCGGCGATCGCGCCCATTGCTCCGGTGATGAAGATTAGTTTGCCGGAAAGATCGATTTGGATCATGGTTGATTCGCTCGTTTGTTCGCATCCGGCTCGAGTAGGAACAAGTCTTAACCGTCCTGAATCGATCGCCTACATGATTCCGTGTTTTTCAAATGCAGCCACGGCGCTGCTTCCTGCTTCGAGCGCTTTTCTCACGACTTTTTCACCGCGTGCTTTTTCCAAAGCCTTCGTAAAGACCTCAGTCGCGGCTTGGACCGGGATCGCACAAACCCCGTCAATATCGCCGAATATGAAATCACCTGGACGAACGCGAACAGCTCCGATCTCGACGGCAATTCGGAAATCCACGACCTTGTATCGCGGCGCAGAGTCCTGCGCATACGAGCCGAAGCCAAAGCAAGGGAAGTCAAGATCTAGTATGGCCTTGGTGTCGCGCACATAGCCGTTCAGAACCGCGCCGGCTGCACCCAATTTACGGGCGCGAATGCTCATGAGTTCGCCCCAAAGAGCGTTGCGGGGAGACGATCCCGTATTCACATAAACTTCGTTTTGCTTTAAATCGTCGAGAGCTTCGAGCATCAGACCGAAGGGCCTTTCCATCAGTTTGTTGTTTGTTCCGGAAACCTTTTCTTCAAACACATCAACAGCCAGAACTGGCATTGCGCGGCCAACCACGACCATATCCGGCCGCAAAGCGCGAATCTGCGGGGGCAGGAACTGATGCTGCAGACCGAGCTTATCCATGACGTCGCCCACCACACAGGTGAACAATTCTTTGCGGATAATCGAAAACAACTCTTCGTCGTTGTGCCAGAGATCCATAATCAGTGTCGAGACTTCCCAGTCAACGAGATTGCGGCCGGAATTTGTCGTTAATGAGCCATTCCGCGCGCCTCTCGAATCTTCGCGATGAACTGCCGGGCGAGGCCGGTAATCGATTGATAGTCGCCGCGTTTCGCTCCCGCAGTCAGATTGCCACCCGCCCCTACGGCCACACAACCGGCACGAATCCAGTCTCCCGCGTTCTCAACGCTCACTCCGCCGGTAGGCATCAGCCGGGCCTGTGGCAACGGACCCATCACAGCCTTCACGAAACCCGGCCCGAGAAGCTCGCCGGGAAATACTTTAATAATGTCCGCGCCGCACTCCATCGCCTGAACGATCTCGGTGACCGTGCTCGCACCTGGCATGTAGGGAACCTGATAGCGGTTGCACAGACGCGCGGCTTCGGGGCTGACAGATGGTCCAACAATAAATTGCGCCCCGGCAAGAATCGCCGCCCGCGCGGTTTCAGGGTCGAGTACGGTGCCTGCACCGATGAGAATGTTCCTGGCGGCGTCGCGGCGCACGAGATCCGCGATAACCGCGAGAGCGCCGGGCACGGTAAACGTGATTTCAATGGCTCCCACACCGCCCTCGGCGCAAGCGTCTGCAATGCGGGAAGCCTGATCGGAACTCTCGGCGCGGACAACGGCCACCAGGCCGGAGTCCACGATCTTCCCCAGAATTTTCATTTTCGGCAAAGAAGTCATATGCGAACCAGATTTTCAAAGAGTTTTTTTATCTACCGTGCGTTTCTTAGAACGTAAGTTTTTTTCACTCGAAAAACGGCTCGCCCTTGCGAGCGTATTTACGAGCGACCTTTTCATTGAGCGCGACGCCGAGTCCAGGCTTATCCGGGAGCCGAATCGTACCGTTCTGGATAATCGGGTTGGGCATGCCTTCAACCAAGTCATTCCAGAAAGGCACGTCCGACGCGTGGAATTCGAGCACAAGAAAATTCGGAATGGCAGCGCAGAAATGCGCAGATAACAGCGTCCCTACCGGGCTGCTGATGTTATGCGGCGCAATCGGGATTGTCTGCGAGTCCGCAAATTGTGCGATCTGGCAAGCCACTGCCAAGCCTCCGACTTTCTGCAAATCGGGAGTCGCAATGCCTACGGCATGCGCTTGCAGCATTTCTCGAAATCCGTGGAAAAGATATAAATTTTCTCCGGTTGCGATGGGAACTCTCACGCGTGCCGCGACAGCCCGCAGCGCCTCCAGGCTTTCTGGAGGAACGGGATCTTCCAGCCACAGCAGTCGGAATGGCTCCAGTGCCTGAGCAACCTTGATCACGTCGCTGACGCTGTATCGCCAGTGGCAATCCGCGGCAAGGTCGATTTCATAACCTACTGCATCACGCACGGCCCCGATCAGGCTCACCATGTGATCCATGGCACGATTCGACAAACAGCGGTTATGCGGATCGAAGCCTTCCGTTCCCGGAACATCCAGATCGAACTTCAATGCCGTGTAGCCTTGCGACTTCATGGCAAGCGCTCGTTTGCCATAATCGCCGGGAGAAGATGCGGGCTCGCCTTTCGCTTCGCCGTAATAATCCTTCGGCTTGTGCCTGGGGTCGCGTTTCACCCACGACGGCTGCCGCGAGCGCAGAACTTCATCGAGGCTCTCGAGCGCTTCGCCTCCGTGGCAGTCGGCATAGATGCGGACTTCGTCGCGGAACTTGCCGCCGAGCAATCGATAAATCGGAACCTCCAGCCACTGCCCGAGCACATCCCAAAGCGCGGCTTCGATGCCGCTGATCGCGTTGTAAACAATTCCCGCGACCGAACCGGCTCCCGAAGTGGCCAGCTGCAGTTTACGAAACAGGCGATGGACGTCACGAGGATCCTCGCCCACAAGAAGCGGTTCGAGCGACCGCAGAATCGCCGTGAGACCGGGTGCGAAGAAACATTCACCCAGACCACGAATTCCTTCGTCGGTTTCGAGGCGAACGAAGGTCCAATCGAAATTACCTTCGACCACCGCGGTCTTGAGACGAACAATCTTCAACGCTTGCCTGCCGTTTCCAGATATCTCTTACGGTTCGGTCCGGATTCCCGGAGCCTTGCCCCTAACAACCGTTATCGATGCTTTCGGCAGAGTGAAGACCGTTTCCGCATTAGCCGTCACCGAAGTCGCTACCGGGGGATGGTCAGGGTCAGCGCGGCTGTATGGGCCGTCGTCGATCCATACGTATTGCTCGCTCCCGAAGGAGACCGACGTAACCGGCCCTAGAAAAGGCGCCGTTCGCTTGTTGGAGGCGTCTTCAAACTTTATCCGCACGTGGTGCGCGTCGCTCTGATCGCGGTTCACCAGCATCACGGACCAGTTTCCATCGGGGCGATACACCGCGTAAGAGGTCACGAGCACATTGCCCTCAGCATCCTTTACATCGCTCGACGAGGAAAACA
>JASICF010000228.1 GCA_030044775.1 Candidatus Sulfotelmatobacter sp.
AAAATATTGGATGGCACGACTGCCGCTAATCTGGAGAAGAACGGATACGTATATCGAATTGAGCTTCGAGTGAGAATGATTCCGGATCCCCCGACGCGTGAGAATGCGTTAGAGCCCGGTATGAGGTTGTTAAGGGGCAAGGATTCTTTTCGACTTCCGCCAGCGGCGCTCGGACTGACAGGTGTGGTGGCTGGACATGTGATTTCATCCGGCGATGACACTTCGCCTTTAGTTCAGCCAGTTGTCATTTACGGGGTTCCGCCGTCCTGCTACCATCGTTTGTTCCCTGAGACTCCGTGTGGTTTCTGAGGGCATTCATAACAATGGAGAAGGAAGATGGCAATCAAAGTTGGCATTAATGGTTTTGGACGGATTGGGCGCAACGTTTTGCGGACGGCGCTGAACGATCCTGGGCTGGAGTTTGTGGCGGTCAATGACTTGACCGATCCAAATACTCTGGCACACCTGCTGAAATACGATTCGATTCTGGGCAATCTGGAACAGAAGATTTCTGCCGGCGCGGATAGTATTTCGGTGGATGGAAAGACGATCAAGGTTTTCAAGGAGAAGGATCCTGGAGCGCTGCCGTGGGAATCGGTGGGCGCTCAGGTGGTGATCGAATCGACGGGGCGCTTTACCGATGCGAACGATGCGAAGAAGCACCTGCGGGGATCGGTGAAGAAAGTGATTATTTCGGCTCCGGCGAAGAATGAGGACGTCACGCTGGTGCTGGGCGTGAATCAGGAAAAATATGATGCGGCAAAGCACCATATTATTTCGAATGCGTCCTGCACCACCAATTGCCTGGCGCCGATTGCCAAGGTGGTGAACGATCAATTCAAGATTGTCAGCGGGACGATGACAACGATTCACTCCTACACCAATGACCAGGTGATCCTCGATTTTCCGCACAAGGATTTGCGGCGGGCGAGGGCGGCAGCGATCAACATGATTCCAACTTCCACAGGAGCGGCGAAAGCACTGAAGCTGGTGATACCGGATCTGGCGGGAAAGCTGGATGGTTTCGCCATGCGTGTGCCAACACCGAACGTTTCGGTGGTCGACCTGGTAGCGTGGGTAGAAAAGAAGACGACGAAAGAAGAAGTGAATGCGGCGCTGAAAAAAGCGTCGGAGAGCGGTCCGCTGAAGGGCTATTTGGGATTTGAAGAAGGCGAACTGGTTTCTTCGGATTTCAAGGGCGACTCGCGGTCTTCGATTGTGGACGCGCCGATGACCCTGGTGGTGGGCGGCAACTGCGTGAAGGTGATCTCCTGGTATGACAATGAATGGGGATACTCGTGCCGCGTACGCGACCTGATTCACTACATTGCAGGCAAGGGCCTGTAAGCTGCATTGCGGTACTTTATCCCTATCTCTGTTATAAATACGGGATTGAAACCCGGGGCGATTCTGCACGTCTTGCTTTAACATTCCTGCATAAAAGGACGACCAGCCAATGTCCAAGCTTTCCATCCGCGATTTGCCGCTCAGCGGCAATCGCATTTTTATGCGCGTCGACTTCAACGTGCCGCTCGATGACGGGCGGGTGATGGATGACACGCGCATCCGCGAAACCCTGCCGTCGATTGAATACGCACTGCGGCACGGAGCGAGATTGATTCTGGCGTCGCACCTGGGAAGGCCGAAGGGCAAACCGAATCCGAAAATGAGCCTGAAGCCCGTGGCGGAGCGCTTGCGCATGGTGCTGGATAAGGAGTTGGCACGCGGCGAAAACGTCGGGTTCTGTCCGGATTGCGTGGGACCGGAGGCGGAAGAAGTCACGACGCAACTGGAAAAAGGCCAGACGCTGCTGCTGGAAAATTTGCGCTTTCACGCGGAAGAAGAAGCGAACGATGAGGGGTTCGCGAAACAACTGGGGGCACTGGCAGACTTTTATGTGAACGATGCGTTTGGCAGCGCGCACCGGGCACATGCCTCGACAGCAGGCATCACGAAGTTTGTGCCGAAATCCGCGGCCGGGCTGCTCATGGAAAAAGAGCTGCAGTATCTGGGGAAGGCGCTGGAACATCCGGAGCCGCCATTTGTGGCGATTCTGGGAGGGGCGAAGGTCAGCGATAAGATTGGCGTGATTCGCAACCTAATGGGGAAGGTAGATTCGCTGATTATTGGCGGGGGCATGGCGTATACATTCCTCAAGGCGCAGGGGCAGGAGATTGGAAAGTCGCTGCTCGAAGCCGACAAGGTGGGACTGGCCAAAGAGTTGATGGCGGAAGCGAAGGAACGAAACGTGAGATTGCTGTTGCCGGTGGACCATGTGGTGGCGATGAAGCCGGATGCGAATGCGGTGACGCAGCAGATCGGCGAAGGGCAACCGATTCCGGCGGATCGCATGGCGCTGGATATTGGGCCGAAGACGATCGAATTGTTCTCCGAGGAAATTTCGCGGGCGCGGACCATCGTGTGGAACGGGCCAATGGGTGTGTTTGAGGTTCCGGGATTTTCGCGAGGAACGTTCCGGGTAGCGCACGCGGTGGCGGAAAATGCGGGAGCGATTTCGATTGTGGGAGGCGGGGATACGGTTGCGGCGGTGCATGCCGCGGACGTGGCCGACAAGATTACGCACATTTCGACGGGCGGCGGAGCGTCGCTCGAATTTCTGGAAGGAAAAAAGCTGCCGGGCGTGGAAGCGCTGACGGAAAAAAAGTGAGCAGTCTGGAAACGGGCGTGCGCGATTTTACGATTCGATTGGCGCTTCAGGACGGGAAGGTCATCGAGTTCGCGGGTCCAGCGGACATTACTCAAGAGACAACCGACGCCATTGTGAACGCTGCGAACTCTTCCCTGTTGGGCGGAGGGGGCGTGGATGGCGCGATTCACCGCGCGGGCGGGCCGGCGATTCTCGAAGAATGCCGGCAGATCGTGAGCAAGATCGGGCGGCTCGCGGCCGGAAACGCGGTTATCACGGCGGGCGGGAAGCTTGCCGCAAAATACGTGATTCATACCGTCGGACCGATTTATCGCGGCGGCTACCGGCGTGAGAGTGAAACTCTAGAAAGCTGCCATCGAGAATCGCTTCGGCTGGCCGACGAGCGCGAACTTACTTCCGTTTCGTTTCCCGCGATTTCGACGGGAGCTTTTGGCTATCCCGTGACGGAAGCTGCGGCGATTGCAGTTTCGTCTACCGTTGAGGCGCTCTCCCTGGTAAAGCACATTCGCGTGGTTCGATTTATTTTGTTCGACGCGAGCACTCTGCGGGAGTACTCGCAGGCCGCGGAGAAGTTCGCGCAGATGAATGCGCAGCTGTCTTGCACGATCGAAAAAGGACTGAAATGAGAAAGAAGCTCATTGCCGCCAATTGGAAGATGTACAAGACTCCCGATCAGACGCGGGAATTTTTTCGAGAGTTTCTGCCGATGGTCGCGGGGCACGATCGCGACGAGATTGTGGTGTGCGCGCCGGATATCGATTTGGCGGCTGGACTGGAATCGGCGAGAGGCTCGAAGGTTGCGATTGGCGCGCAAAATGTTCACTGGAAGAATGAAGGCGCATTCACCGGCGAAACTTCGACGGCGATGCTGCTGGCGCTGGGAGTGACGCATGTGGTCATCGGGCACTCGGAGCGGCGGCAGTATTTCTGCGAGACGGATGACACGGTGAACATGCGCTTGAAAGCGGCGCTGGAAGCGGGCTTGACGCCGATCTGTTGCGTGGGCGAGGTTCTGGAGGAGCGCGAAGCGGGAGCCACCGACGATGTTTTGCGGCGGCAATGCGTAAGAGCATTTCACGCCTTGTCAGCGAGAAAATCGGAGAAGCTGGTGGTTGCTTATGAACCGGTGTGGGCGATTGGAACGGGAAAGACGGCGACGCCGGAGATCGCCGCGGAGGCGCACATGGTGATACGCCGCGAAGCGGGGGAAATTTTCGGCGACGAGTTTGCGGCGAGGCTGCGCATTCTCTACGGCGGATCGGTGAAACCAGAGAACGCGTCGGCACTGATGGCGCAGGAAGAAATCGATGGGGCGCTGGTGGGCGGGGCTTCGCTTGATCCGAAATCGTTTGCGGCGATTGTGAAGTACTGAGGCTTCAGCCGTATCTTTTTCGATTCGTGTCATCGCGTGCTGAACGGGAACGGCTGCCCACGCGAGATCCCTCGGCCCGCCGGTAAAAGCGCGGGCGTTCGGGTTGACGCATCAGGTGCGAAGTTCCAGCGTAGCCACTACCGAAATCTCCCTCAACTTTTCGCTGGCCACAACATCTGCTAATCTTCCTTGTCGCAACCGCCGCAAAGCGTCAGCTTGACGATCCAAAATCCAAATGACCGAAACCCGTCCCGAGCCAACCCGCATCTACCGCTGGCTGGTGCTGATTTTCGTCAGCCTAGCGATGTTCGGCAGTTACTACGCGTATGACGCGTTGAGTCCACTGGCCGATGTGCTCAAACAACAACTGGGCTTCTCGGATGTCAACATCGGCTTCCTGCAGTTCATGTACAGCTTCCCCAACATTTTTACGGTAGTGATCGGAGGACTGATCATCGATCGTTTCGGATTGCGCCGGGCGATCATGATTTTCGCCGTTCTCTCGTTTATAGGACCAGCCATCACTGCGGCGACGGGACACCTTCCGATCATGGCGACGGGACGCCTGATTTTCGGAATGGGCGCCGAATCGCTGAATGTGGCTTGCACCACTGCCCTGGCTCGATGGTTTCGGGGCAAAGAGTTGAGCTTCGCTCTCGGTCTGAACCTGACGGCATCGCGCTTGGGAACATTTGCTGCGCTCAACTCGCCGACCTGGGCGCGCGCAGCCTACGAGACGTGGCGATCTCCGCTTTTGATCGCAGCGGGTTTTTCCGCGTTATGCGTGGTCGCAGCGATCACCTACTGGGTGATGGAGGAAGGCGCAGAAAAGCGCTACGACCTGGGACATGTTTCGACTGACAAGGTTGTGTTCGCCGATCTGTGGAAGTTTGGCGAAAGCTATTGGCTCATCGTGGCGCTGTGCGTTGTTTTTTACTCTGCCATCTTCCCTTTTCAGACTTTTGCCGTGAAATTCTTCATTGAGGCTCATGGGACCTCGCGCGAATTTGGCGGGTTCCTGTCGAGCATGCTGACGCTGTTTGCGATGATCGCGACACCTATTTTCGGTTTGTGGGTCGATCGCATCGGCAAGCGGGCTCTGCTGATGATGTTTGGATCGATGCTGTTGATACCGGTGTATTTAATGATGGCGTACACGCAGATCAGTCTCTATGTGCCGATGGCGATGATGGGGGTAGCGTTCTCACTGATCCCGGCGGTGATGTGGGCATCGGTTGCCTACCTGGTCGATCCGGGGAAACTGGGAACGGCATATGGATTGATGACGATGCTGCAGAACATCGGTTTTGGGGGATTTAACCTGCTGATCGGGTGGGCAAACACATACAGCCACGCCAGCGCCGGCAACCCCGCCGGCTATCGCCTGGGCATGTGGATATTCTCGGTCCTGGGATTTTTGGGGGTATTACTGGCTTTTCTGCTCCGGCAGCGGGAGTTAGGGCCGCACGGACACGGGCTGGAGACGATTACTACAGCGAAGACGGCTACGGCCTAAGTCACGAAAGTCACCTAAGCGGATTCCAATTTTCGAATTTGCGACTCTTGATAGGGCGTCGGGTTTGAGCAATTTGAGCGAATCTGTGCATCCAAATCACGGAAGGCAAAGGATTTTTTAGCGAAGAGCAGAACCAAGAATGTGGCTTTAATCGTCTCCGCAGATCGGAAGAAAGATTCTGATATTGTGTAACCCAGAGGCTGCTCTGAATTACTAGCATGCTGGGCAAACGGTACAACATAAACTACTTAAGCCGCATCCCAATGGTTGCGGCCGGAAAAGGCGACTTGACCGAGCCAGTCGATCATACAAAGAGCACGGAACGCAGCGACGCGGAAGTGATCGCAAGGGCGCAGCATGGAGACGCGGACGCGTTCCGCTTGCTCTATGAGAAACACAAGCGCCGGGTGTATTCGCTGTGCCTGCGGATGACGGCGAATACGGCGGAAGCGGAAGATCTGGCACAGGAAGCATTCTTGCAGCTTTACCGCAAGATCGGGACGTTCCGCGGCGAGTCGGCATTTTCGACCTGGTTGCATCGGCTTTCGGTCAACGTCGTGCTGATGCATCTAAGGAAAAAGAGCCTTCCAGTCGTTTCGCTGGAAGAAAATGCGCCGAGCGGAGAGGACGACTCCGCGAAGCGAGACTTCGGCGCGGACGACGTTGCGTTGGCCGGTTCGATTGACCGCCTGCAATTGCAGAGAGCGGTTGACAGCCTGCCACCGGGCTATCGCATGATCTTTGTGCTGCACGACGTGGAAGGCTACGAGCACAATGAGATCGCCAGGATCGCGGGATGCTCGGTAGGCAACAGCAAGTCACAGCTACATAAAGCCCGCATGAAACTGCGGGACCTGCTCAAGATGAATAGAGCCGAAAAGGCCGGAAAATCTCGGGCTGGTTAGGACTGCTTTGGGAAAGACAGGGACGGGCAGGGGCAGCAAAGAGCTACGGTGACAGCATAGCCGTTGCGGACTTGGGGAGTGTCGAGTATGACGTGCGTTGAGCTGCAGGAAAGCCTGGCGGAAGTGGAAGATGGTACTACGCCGGAGCAGAGAGCTCATTTGAGGACGTGTCCAGCGTGCTCTGCGCTGGTGAATGACCTGAATCTGATTATTAATGCGGCGGTCGGTCTGCAAGAAGCGGAAGAGCCCAGCCCGCGCGTGTGGAATTCGATTGAAACCGCGCTAAAGCGAGAGGGGCTCATTCGCCCGCAGAAGCGGGCAGGGTCGCTTGCGCATTCGCTGTTTGCGGGCTGGACTGGACGCTGGCTGGCGCCGGCAGCCGCGATGCTGCTGTTATCGGCCGCCCTCCTGGTGCACAATCGGATGCAGACCAATACCGTTTCCGAGCAAACTGCCTTTACCGTACCTGTTCCGAACCCATCCGACTTAAACGATAACGACCTGATGCAGGAGGTCGCAGAGAACGCTCCGTCGATGCAGGCGGCGTATCAGGCGAATCTGCAACAAGTGAATGAATCGATCCGCGACGCTCAAGCGGTGGTAGACGAAAGCCCGAACGACGAAGACGCCCGGCGTTCGCTGCTCGACGCCTACCAGCAAAAATCTATGCTTTTTGAGTTGGCAATGGACCGTTCTTTGCCATAATGAGATGCTCCACAACGAGTAGACTTTAGCGGCGGTGCCGGGACGATGAGAAATCGGGGAGCTTGGGGGAGCGGGTCATGGTGAAGGAACGCGCGACGAAGCTGGCCGGGATCGGTGTGATCGTGGCAAGTACCCTGGTGGCCCAGACCCGGGCGGAGTATCACTTCGCGGTGGGGCCGAAAGCCGGAGTATCAGTATCGAATCCCTACGGATCGATTTCCGTGAAACCTTCTCCGGATAACCGGGTGGTGGTGAACGCCGTGTTGCACTCCGACAAGGTTGAGGTGGACCGGAACCAGACCGGCAACCGGGTCGATATTCAATCGCATTTGCTGGCGGGCGCGGACGCCAGCTCGGGGCGCGTGGACTATGAGGTACAAGTTCCACCCGATGCCAGCGTGACCCTGCATTGCAGCGACGGAACCTTGCATGCCGAGAGACTTCACGGCGACGTGAGCCTGGAGGGCGCCGCCGCGGCAGTCGACGTACACGATATCTCGGACGCTCATGTACACGTGAAGACGATGAATGGTGCGGTTACACTGTCGAATATCCAGAACGGGCATGTGGAAGTAGATTCGCTCAGCGGCGACGTTTCGTTGAATGGGGTTACAGGTCCTCTGGTTCAAGTGGTTTCGACGAGCGGGCGAATCAACTACGTCGGCGACTTCGGCAATAGCGGTGAATACCGCCTCACCAGCCATAGTGGAGACATCGATGCCAGCATTCCGGAGTGGACCTCGGCGGATGTGAGCGCGCGTTCGGTGCGCGGCGAAGTACACGATGACGTGCCGCTGCAACCGAAGGCTCACACCTGGTTTCCGCTGGATAAGGGGCGTGCCTTTGCAGGTACCGTGGGACGCGTAGCACTTTCCTCGACGGTAATTCTGCGAACCTTCAGTGGTAAAATCCACCTCAGCAAACGCTCCGAAAAGCAATAACTAAAGCCAAGAGCAAAACCGATTTGCGCAAGCGGGCAAGAAGTCGCGCCGGCAGCGGCGTGCCTGCGACACGGGACCGGCAACGCAAACCAGAGGCGATCTTTCTTCTGGGCTTCATGGGCGCGGGCAAGAGCAGCGTGGGGCCTTCCCTGGCCCTGCAACTTGGCTGGGCTTTCGAAGACCTGGACGAGCGAATCGAACGAAGAGAGCAGCGCAGGATTCACGAGATTTTTCGAGATTCCGGGGAGTCCGTGTTTCGCGCCGCCGAGCGCGCCGCGCTCGAGGAATTGCTGAGCGAAGTGCGCGCAGGGGCGCGGAGAGTGGTAGCCCTTGGCGGCGGGGCATTTGTCCAAAACGAAAACGCGCGATTAATTCGAGACGCAGGCTTGGCAACGGTTTTTCTTGACGCCAGCGTCGACGAGTTGTGGCGGCGCTGCCGGGAGCAGGCGGCCCGGGAGGGCGTTGAGCGTCCGCTGCTGAGCGATCTTTCGGAGTTTCGCGTCCTGTATGAGAACCGGCGGCCACACTATGCACGAGCACGATTCTGCCATGCGACAGACGGAAAAACTGTCGCCGAAATTGTGAAGGAATTAGCGGAGAAGATAGGGATGCCGTCCGGGAAGTCGTCTTCGATCCGGTCAAAGGCGACCGTTGCGACACAGGGAACTCCAAAGGGGCGCGAGCGAGGAGGAAAGAATTGATCTCGATTTCCAGGGTGGGATGGGGAGCGGTTGTGGTTCTGGCTTGCGTGTCGATGGCGGGGGCGGGCGACAAGAAAGAGAAATCCAAGCCATCCTCCAACCAGGTCGATGCGGGGTCGTTCGGCGTTTTCGTGCGAGGTCAACGGGTGGTGACGGAGAAGTTCAGCGTCGAGCAGGAAAACGGAATCAGCGTTGTGAAATCGAGGCTGGAGGACACGGCAGGCTCGGTAAGCCAGAAGTCGACTCTGCAGATCACCGGTTCGGGCGAGTTGATCCGTTACGAATGGAGCGATAGCACAAGCTCGCTGATCGTTGTTCCCAATAACGACTTTTTGCTGGAAAAAATGACGCCTTCCCCTGGGGCAAAGCCGGCGGAACGGCCATTTCTGATGCCCAGCACATCTGCGATTCTGGACAATAATTTTTTTATTCATCGGCAGGTTCTGGCGTGGCGCTATCTTGCAACTAACTGCCAGAACGACGCCAGCGGCCTGAAGTGCCAGGAGGGACCACTGGAATTCGGAGTGCTAGTGCCGCAAGACCGGACATCGCTGCGAGTGCGGATTCAATTGATCGGACGAGAGAAAGTCACGATTCGCGGAGCGGAGCGCGAGTTGGTGCGGTTGAACCTGATGGGCGAGGAATTCTCCTGGGCTTTGTGGGTCGATGAGAAAGATCATTTCAAGTTGATGCGGGTGGAGATTCCGGACGCCAATACCGAAGTAATCCGGGACTAGCGATAGTTCGGCAAATGCGAGACACTGGCAGCAGGCTTGGGGGCTGATCATGCCGGTCACGGATGCACGCACGGCACGGGTGTTGATTACGGTGCTTCTGTTCGCGCTGGGGCTGGGCTTTCTTTACGTGGCCCGGGTTACGCTGATTGCCTTCCTGTTTGCTATTTTCTTTGCCTACCTGATGAGCCCGCTGGTTTTCTCCCTGGAAAAACTTCTGCATGGACGCGGCCGCGCCATTGCCGTGATCTACCTGCTGCTTTTGGGACTGCTGGTGCTGCTATTTGTTTCAACGGGACCGAAGATTGACCGCGAGGGTGCGCACCTGGTGCAGTCACTGCCCGCGGTAGCAGATTTGAGTTCAGGACAGATTGCGCAACGGCTGGGCGAGCAGCAAGGATGGAATTCCAGAATTGTCGACCTGCTGCAAGGTTACCTCTCCAACCACAGCCGGGAAATCAGCAGGCTGGCCAAGAACGTTGGGCTGTGGGTGGCGGATATCGCCAAGCAAGCCTGGCTGCTGGTGGTGGTGCCGCTGTTGTCGGTTTTCTTTTTGAGCGATGGGCGGCAGTTCGGCGAAGTGCTGCTCGGGCTGGCGCAATCGCGGCCGCAGCGCGAGTTTCTGCAAGGAGTGCTCAGCGATCTGAACCAGATGCTGGCGCATTTCATCCGCGCCCAACTGATATTGGCGACGCTGACTTTCGCAATCTATTCCTCGGCGCTCGGAATCATGCGCATGCCCTACGCGCTGGTGTTGGGCAGCCTGGGGGGCCTGCTGGAATTTATACCGGTGCTGGGACCGCTAGCCGCGGCTGTGACGATTCTGGTGGTAGCGGTGCTGACAGGATTTTCGCACTGGATCATACTGCTGATTTTTCTGGGCGCATGGCGGATCATTCAGGATTACGTGAACAGCCCGAGAATCATGGGCCACAGCGTGGAGCTGCATCCGCTGGCGGCAATTTTCGGGGTGATGGCAGGTGGAGAGATTGCGGGGATTCTTGGGATTTTTCTTTCGATTCCGGTGATGGCGAGCCTGCGAATCGTATTCCGGCGCTGGCGGCTGTACGCCGAAAAGAAAAAATTCGGGCCGCTGAACGAGTATGTGCTCGACCCTCATTTGCGGCAAAAATAGGTTCGGCGAGTTCCCTGCCCTCGATCATTCGTCAGCGCTCAAAAATTTTTCTTGATCCTTTCGGGTTTGCATCTCCGGCCCTGAAGATTCCTCGCCCTTTCGGGTAGATGCGCGGGCTTTGGAGCGACGCCGACTGGATGCGGAGAAACTCAAGCTGAACGGGGCGAGGCGGCTCAAGAAGGCCGAAATACTTGTTGTAAAATCAAATATTCCTATGAGCAACAAGCTTCCTGTCGGAATCCTGGGCGCTACGGGTGTAGTCGGGCAGCGGTTCATTCAAATGCTCGAGAACCATGCCTGGTTCGAAGTGGCGTGGCTGGCGGCATCGGACCGCTCGGAAGGCAAGACCTATGCGGAAGCGGTCCGGTGGCGGTTGAAGAGGGCGATTCCGGCGAATGCGGCCGGAATGAAAGTTTCGCCGGCGGGACCGGAGGGCGCGCCGAAGATTATTTTCGCGGCGCTCGATGCTTCGATCGCTGCCGAACTCGAGCCACGCTTTGCCGAGGCAGGGTGCGCCGTGGTTTCGAATTCCAGCGCGCTGCGCATGAAGGGAGATGTGCCGCTGGTAATTCCTGAAGTCAACTCTGGGCATATCAAGCTGATTGATACACAGCCGTGGCGGAAGAAGTCTGGCGGGTACGTGGTGACGAATCCGAATTGTTCGGCGATCGGCCTGGTGCTGGCGCTGGCGCCTTTGCACCAGCGCTTTGGTCTTGAAACGGTGATGGCCGTGACCATGCAGGCAGTGAGCGGCGCGGGATACCCGGGAGTGGCATCGCTGGATATTCTGGGTAATGTGATTCCGTACATCCGCAATGAAGAAGAAAAGATGGAGGAAGAGACGCTGAAGCTGCTGGGGCAGGTGAACGGAACGAAGATTGTGCCAGCCGGTTTTGCGATGAGCGCGCAATGCAATCGCGTGGCCGTGGAGGATGGGCACACGGAATCGGTTTCAGTGCGGCTGAAGAGAAAGGCAAAAGCAGAAGAAATTATTGCGGCGTGGAATGAATATCGAAGCGAACCGCAGGAATTGAAATTGCCCAGCGCGCCCGAGCGGCCGGTGGTGTATCTGGAAGCGAACGACCGTCCACAGCCTCGCTTCGATGTGGATACGGGAGCGGGGATGACGACGGTGGTGGGCCGGCTGCGGCCGTGTGGCGTGCTGGATTGGAAGTTCACCGTGCTCTCTCACAATACGATTCGCGGAGCGGCCGGAGCAGCCTTGCTCAATGCGGAGTTGCTGAAAGCCAAAGGCTATCTCAACCCGGACGTCGGGAAATGAAATCCGCGCCCAGAGCCAAATCTGAGCCGCACTTGCGCGATCCCGCCGGAAAGTTACGCCGATGATCGTGATGAAATTTGGCGGCACGTCGGTGGAAGATGCGCGAGCCATCGAGCGGGTGGCGGCCATTGTAAAAGGCCGTTTGCCGCAGCGCCCTCTGGTCGTAGTTAGCGCGATGGCGAAGGTGACGGATACGCTGCTTACCATGGCACGGGCAGCGGGGGCAGGCGAGCGCAAAACCGCGCTTAAGCTTTGCCGCTCGCTGCAGGAAAGGCACTACAACACCGCCAGCGAACTGCTCGGGACGGCGCTGTTTACCGAGTTCCACTCCGAGCTGGGCAGCGATTTCGAAAGCCTCGACGAACTGTTGCGGGGGATTTCCGCAGTGGGCGAGTTGACGCCGCGGACCACTGACCACGTTGCGGCTTTCGGAGAAATGCTTTCGAGCAAAATTGTTGCCGCGGCATTTTCGGCCCTCGGAATGGCAGGCGCGCACGTGGATGCACGCGAAATTCTGGTCACCGACAGCAACTACACGCAAGCGGCTCCGCAACAGGAAGAGACCGATCAGCGGCTGCAGAGCAAGGTGAGGCCCTTGCTCGAGGCAGACAAGGTTCCGGTGATGGGCGGCTTCATTGGGGCTAACCGCACTGGAGTTACAACCACGATCGGACGGGGCGGCTCGGATTATTCCGCGGCGCTTGCCGGCGCGGGGCTGGGCGCGGAGCGCATCGAAATCTGGACCGACGTCGATGGAATTCTGACGACGGACCCTCGCACTTGCCCGGATGCGAGAAGGATCAAGGTGATCAGCTTCGATGAAGCGGCGGAACTGGCGTATTTCGGGGCGAAGGTACTGCACCCTGCCACGGTCTTGCCGGCCATCCAAAAGAATATCCCGGTGTATGTGCTGAACTCGCGGAATCCTTCGTGCGAGGGCACAAAGATTACCACGCGCGCGCCGCAAGGCAAAAATGTTTTCAAGGCAATTGCGGTGAAGAAACGAATCACAATTGTGGATGTGGCGGCGCCGCGGATGCTTTTGGCGCACGGGTTCTTGCGCGCAATCTTCGAGGCCTTCGACCGGCATAAAGTATCGGTGGATGTGGTTTCGACTTCCGAAGTGAGCGTTTCGCTGACCGTCGATTCAAACAATGCGATACCGGCGCTGGCAGCCGATCTGGCGAAGATGGCGGATGTAAAGTATGAAGGCCGGAAAGCCATTGTGTGCCTGGTTGGCGAGAACTTGCGCGAGACGCCGGGAATCGCGGCGTTGGTATTTCGTGAACTTGCGGACAAAAAGATTCGAATGATTTCGCAGGGGGCTTCCGAGATTAACCTGACGTTTGTGATCGAAGAAGACGAAGTGCAGGATGTGATACAGCGGTTGCACAGCAAATTTTTTGCAGAGTTGGATTCGGAGGTGTTCGCGTAGCCGCAAAGCCGGGCGGCGCGAATTGCGACAACGAGTTGGGCGATGAATCTATTAATTCTTGGGCGGGGAAAAACAGGAACGCTGGTAGCAGAAGTGGCGCGCGAGCGGCGACATCAGGTCCAGGTTGCGGGCGCGGCCGACAATCGCGCGCACGCAGCTTTGACGGCAGACAAGCTGGCGGGGGTCGCGGTGGTGATGGACTTTACCGCACCATCGTGTGTGATGGGAAACATCGAAGCGTGCATGCGCGCAGGCAAAAGCATGGTTGTCGGAACAACCGGATGGTACGAAGAAATCGAGCGTGTGCGGAAGACGGTGGAAGAGAGCGGCACAGGGTTTCTTTACAGCCCAAATTTTTCGATTGGCGTGAATCTGTTTCTCGAAGTGGCTCGAGTCGCGGGGTCTGCGCTGCAGCACAACTACTCGGGCCAGATCTTCGAGCGCCATCACGCGAGCAAGCAGGATGCGCCGTCGGGAACCGCAATGGCGATTCAGCGGATCATGCAGGAAGCGGCCGACAAGGGCGAGGAGCTGGAGATTACCTCGTTCCGCGAAGGCGATGTCGTGGGCATGCATGAGGTGGTGCTGGAATCGGCCGCCGACCGGATCTATCTCTGCCATGATGCCAAGTCGCGGCGTGGTTTTGCCGAGGGCGCGGTACGCGCGGCAGAGTGGCTAGTGGGCAAGAAAGGATTCTTCGAGTTCAAGGACGTGTGGCGAGAGGTGTAGCCGAGCGCGGTTTGCAGTGAAGGCAGATCGCGCTATCTTATTACCATGCAACTCCGTGGCTGCGGCACCGCGCTAGTGACCCCGTTTCATCCGGATGATTCCATCGATGACGCGGCGCTGCGCAATCTGGTGGCGTGGCAGATTGACGCCGGAATCGACTTTCTGGTTCCCTGCGGTACGACCGGCGAAACCCCCACTCTGAGCCATGATGAATGGCTGCGGGTGATCGACACCACGATTGAAGTGGCTGCAGGACGCGTGCCGATTGTCGCCGGCGCAAGTTCGAACTCGACGCACGATGCTGTCGAGAAAGCCAAAGAGGTCGCGGCGCGGCCGGGAGTCGATGCGATTCTTACCGCGTCTCCCTACTACAACAAACCCACCCAGGAGGGCCAATACCGGCACTTCAAAGCAATTGCGGAAGCGGCTGGCGAAAAGGCGATCATTCTTTATAACGTGCCCGGACGCACGGCAGCGAACATCGAACCGGGCACCTTGGCGCGACTGGCCGAAATTCCGAATATCATTGGCGTGAAAGAAGCCAGCGGCAACATTACGCAAGTCGCAGAGGTGTTCAACGCCGTGCCCGAAACATTCCTAGTTTTTTCCGGAGATGATGCTGTCACGCTCCCGGTAATCGCGCTGGGAGGGGTTGGAATTATCTCGGTCGCGTCGAACGAGATTCCGCAAGAGATGACCAGCATGGTACGGGCGGCGCTGAGCAGTGACTGGGCGACGGCGCGCGGCATTCATCGCAAGTATCTGCCCTTGATGCAGGCAAACTTCATCGAGTCAAACCCGTTGCCTGTGAAGGCGGTTCTGGCGATGATGGGAAAGATCGAAGAAAACTATCGCCTGCCACTGCTGCCGATGCGGCGCGATACGCGATCCAAAGTACAGAAGATAGCAACCGAGGCCGGTCTGATTGCGGGTGGCGCTGTACCGTCTCGCGATGCGAAGGAATTTTACATTTATGAGAATTGGGCCGCCGGACCCCACAAGATTGTGTTGCATCGCGGATCGTGCGGGCAATGCAATCAAGGAAAAGGACGTCCGTCCGGGCACGACGCAAACCATGCGCGTTGGCACGGGCCCTACGCCACGCTGGCGCAAGGACGCGAGATTGCGCACGGCATGACGGGAGTGCTGATCCGCAGCGAGTGCAAGTGCGTGTAGGGACAATTGTGATTGTTGATTTGTTGGCGATTGAAAAAACGGAAACCGACAAGTTCTCAATCTTCAATCAGCAATCAAAACAATCAAGAATTTTTACGCACCGCAAAAGTATCGATTCCCTTCCATGCAATCTCTGAAAGCTTCGATTGAGCGTTTCGCCGCATTGAGCGATGTGCACAACAATGCCGAGGCGCGAGCTGTTTTTCTGGAGTTCCGCGACGCGCTGACGCAGGGCAAAATTCGCGCCGCGGAAAAAGGTGTCGATACAGCGAACCCTGATCGTTGGCTCGTTCACGCATGGGTGAAACAAGGCATTCTGCTGGGCTTCAGGATCGGCGAGTTGGCCGAAATGAATGCGGGCCTCTCTTTCGTCGATAAAGACACCTTCCCTGCCCGGCAGTTCTATCTTGGCGACCGCGTGCGGGTGGTTCCGGGCGGTTCGTCGGCGAGGCTCGGAGCCTACATCGCGCCGTCAGTGATTTGCATGCCACCGATGTTCGTCAATGTCGGAGCATACGTTGATGAAGGCACGATGATTGATTCTCATGCGCTGGTGGGATCGTGCGCGCAGATCGGCAAGCGAGTTCACTTGAGCGCGGCGGCGCAGATTGGCGGCGTGCTCGAGCCGGTGAATGCTGCGCCGGTGATTATTGAAAACGATGTATTGGTTGGCGGCAACTGCGGCGTGTATGAAGGAACCTTGGTGCGGGCGCGAGCCGTGCTGGGCGCAGGAACGATCTTGACGCGGTCGACGGCGCTTTACGACTTGGTGCGCGATAAGGTGTATCGCGCGACGGAGCAGGCTTCGCTTGAGGTACCGGAGGGTGCAGTGGTTGTGCCGGGATCACGCGCGGTGAAAAAAGGTAAAGCTGCGGAGATGGGAATTTCGTTGTATACGCCGGTGATTGTTAAATACCGCGATGAGAAAACGGATCGGGGGATCGAGCTGGAAGAGTGGTTGCGGTA
>JASICF010000229.1 GCA_030044775.1 Candidatus Sulfotelmatobacter sp.
GAATAAACGATGGGCTGATCGAGCCCTTGAATCACCACCCAGGGCTGACTCGTGTCGCCCGGGGTGGCGACGCTCTGGTGGGTGATGCCGTAACGCGCATTGTTTACCCATCGCGAACTGAGAACCGAAGTGTAGCCGGCTACGAAACCCTTGCTGACATCGACGCTTCTGGATTCTGGCGGCGTACCGGGCAGGAATGGCGGTTGATCCACTGGATCGTTTCGGCCGGCCCCGCGCAGAAACAGGGTGTGGTTGCCATTGGCCGTAAGCTTGTAATCCAGACGTCCAATGTACCAATTCTCGGATGTTAGTTGTCTGCCTGCGAAGCGGTATCCGGCGAAATTGACCAGATTGCCGATCGTGAAGTCGTTGGGCGCCGGATATGTGCTCTGAAAATACTTGAGCATCACGGGACTGGGCCCGATGTGAAGAGGATCCATGGTGGCGAGGTTCCCGGGAGTCAGCCCATAGTAGCCCGCGGGAACGGTGTACGACACTCCGCTGTTTCCGAGGACCGTCCCGCCCGGACATTGACCGGCCACACTGCATTGATATTCGACCACCCCGTCATCCAGCGATGTTGTCGGGACGTTACGCAGCACGCTTTCCTGATACGACTGCCGCTCTCCCTGATAATTGAAGAAGAAAAAGAAACGGTTCTTGATGATCGGGCCACCAATCGCTCCACCGAATAGATTTCTTACCAGATGTTGCGGCTGATTCGGGAGAGCGGGTGTTGCCGAGAGCTGTGACAGTTTCAGGAAATAGTCATTGGCTTCGCCGATGGTATTGCGGTTGTATTCGTACAGGGTTCCGTGAAAGGAGTTCGTGCCGCCTTTTGTCACCATCGCAATCTGGGCTCCGGCCGACCGTCCCTCACTGGCGCCGTAGTTGGAGGTGGTGACGCGAAATTCTTCCACGGAGTACGGAGTCGAAGGTAAAACCCCCTGGAATGCATAACCGTTGAATTCGTCATTGACGCTTACGCCATCCAGCGTGACGTTGTTCTGATCGCTGTGCTCGCCATTGACCGCTCCGGCGCGCGTGTCGTAGGAGTCCGTGAGAATGTTCTGGCCGTTGTAAACAACTCCCGGCTGCAAACTGAGCAACAGTGGCAATTGCTCCGCTTCCATGGGTAGATTCTCAATTTCCGTCGACCCAAGATCATGCCCGAGGCTGGGGTCGGTCGTGTTCAACGGCGGCGCCTCGCTTGTCACTTCAACCTTCTCGCTCGAAGTGCCGACCTGCAAGCGAACGTCGGCGGTGGCCGGGAGACTGACTTGCAATTGCAAATCGTTCTGCACGTAAGTGCGGAAGCCTGAGGCGGCAACCGTTAGTTTGTAGAGACCGGGCAGAAGCGAGACGAATTCGTAGCCGCCCCTTGCCGTGGTCGTGGTTTCGCGAACGAAATTGGTGGCGACGTTCGTCAAGGTCACACGAGCATGTGCGACCGCCGCGCCAGAGGGATCCGTAACCGTGCCGTTCAACGAAGTGCTTGCCTGGCCCTGCGCGGGAAGGCTGAACAATAAACCGGCGACCGCAACCGCGAGCACTATAGAAATAATTCTTCGCATGACCTGCTCCTTATAATCTTGCTCCGTACTCACCTCATTCACCCAATCGAATCGTTCAGCGTTGTGGCAATGTTAGGCACGCTCATGAGTCTGGTCGGCAAATCTCTCTCCGGCCGTCTCAACTTGTTCACCAATTTGAAGCGGTCCGCTCGATAGGTTGACTTGACGTATTCGATCGGCAATCCGGTCTGGGCATAGGCCGTCCGGGTGAACAAAAAGATCGGGCTGCCCGCCTTCAATCGAAGTAACTTTGCCTCTTCGGCACTCGCTTGTCCGGCTTCCACAATCTCGTCCGCCGCGACAATATTGATACCGTAGTGCTCACACAACGCTTGATAAAGCGAAGCGCCCGGGTCGAGATTTCGCAGCAGGTCGGGGCAAAGGCGCGCGGGAAGACGGCTCCATTCCAGGCCCATTGGAGACGCGCCTGCCAGCCTGACCCGCCGCAGACTGAAGACCTTTTCGCTCGCCGGAATACGCAGCGCCTGGGCTGCTTCGAAATCCGCGGCGGCCAGCTCGAAAGAGAGGACTTTGGAGCGTGGGCGTGATCCCGAGGCCTGCATTTCCTCGCTGAATGAGAGAACTTCACGCGAGTTCTTTTCCAGCTTGATCGCCGAAACGAAGGTTCCTTTGCCCTGGCGGCTGTAGGTCACACCCAAATCGCAAAGCGATCGCAGGGCCTGGCGCGCGGTCATGCGACTGATGCGCAAACGCTCGGAGATTTCCTGCTCGGAGGGAATTGCATCTCCAGGCTTGAGCCCGCCTGACCGGATCCGCTCAAGAAGATGCTGCTGTATCTGGTAATAAAGAGGAACGACGCTGTGCCGGTCGAGGAGAGGAAGATCCAAAACGAGTTCTCCAGTCGTCTAGACAACTAGCCTTTTAGGTCCCAGCGACAGCCGTTGTCAAGAAAATTGCTGTAGAGCCATCGGAACGCTAAGGCCCGAAGCGGTTAACCGGGTTGAAGCCGGACCGTGTGCGATCAGGCCTAAAAGCGGTTGCAAGTGTCTATACTTGTTCGAATGTCACCCCTTTACTTCTCCTGTTTCAATAAAGCTGTCATCTCGAAGTCCACCATGTCGATGGCCGCCGTCTGCATGTTGCTGATTGCGATTTGTGCTGGCCCCCAGACACCCTCGCCGCAACAAAGTAGAAATGAGAAGGAGGCGGTCTTATGGCAGAGGCTTGGTGTCCGCGTCAACGAGATCGATCGTGACCTTGATGGCGTGCTCGGGGTCGCCATTCTTGACCTCACCGGCGGTCAGAATTTCATGCTGCGCGCCGACGACGTCTTCCCGCAGGCCAGTTCGATCAAGATCGCCGTTCTGGCCGAGCTTTATCGGCAGGCCCAGGACCCCGGAAACGGCACGGCCCGACTTTCCGATCTTTACACCGTGCAGAGTTCCGATCTTGTGCCTGACAGCGACATCATGGGCGGCCTCACGCCCGGCGTTACCCGCATCACCAACCGGGACCTGGCGACCATGATGGTCGCGGTGAGCGACAATTCCGCAGCCAACGTCCTCATCGACCGCGTTGGAATGAAAAACGTCAATGATCTTATGGCAAGCCTGGGTCTCACGCACACCCTTCTGCGCCGTAAGATGATGGACATCAAGGCGGCGAGTGAAGGCAGGGAAAATATTTCCACGCCTCGCGAAATGATGAACTTGCTGCAGGAGATTTACCACGGCAAGGTGCTGAATAAGGAACTGACGGACGATTTTCTCAAAATGCTCTCTACCCACAAAGAGAGCTTTCTTCCTCGCCTGCTTCCCGACACGGTTCGTATAGCGAACAAGCCCGGAGAACTCGAAGGCGTGCGCAATGACTCCGGAATCGTATTCGTCGCAAATCGTCCTTACGTGATTTGCGTGATGACGACATTCTTAAGGAACGAGCGTTCGGGTGAAGCAGCGATCGCCAATATCTCCGAGGCCGCCTATCAGATGTTCGATCGTTTCGCGAGAGCCTCCGAATATGGCCGCGTCGTATCGCCGAAGAACAGCACCCCGTAAGACAAACCGGAACGCAAATATCGCCGATCCCGGGCGGAAGACGCGCGCTGAAAAATAAGGCTTGACAACGGCCTGCCGCGCTCCCTAACCTTCCACGATTATAGTAAGGTTCACAACACTCGTGCTGGCTTGTTGAACTCGGTTGAGAGCGCGTAGCGCAGAGGCGACCGAATGAGCTTCAAATGCT
The DNA here is from genome assembly GCA_030044775.1 of Candidatus Sulfotelmatobacter sp. Lineage (GTDB taxonomy): Bacteria > Acidobacteriota > Terriglobia > Terriglobales > Acidobacteriaceae > Sulfotelmatobacter. The sequence continues at coordinate 3,780 of JASICF010000229.1, forward strand.
TCCGCGGTTGTGTTGTCGATCGCCGGCCGTCTTTGCCGGGCGATGATGTCAACTTCTTCTTTTTCTCCCTAGGCCTGAATTCAGTAAAACCAACGTGTCCCCAGGAGGCTCGAACCGCTATGCTGCCCGCGAATACACCGTCGTTTCCGTCGTTCTGTGTGCGGTGGCGCCTCGTAACTCTGATTCTCGCCATTTCGTTCTTCGCAGGCTCAGCCATTGCTCAAAACACAAACGGGCGGGTGATCGGCAGCGTCAGCGATCCACAAGGCGCCGCTGTCGCCGGCGCGAAAGTCAGTGTGACCAACACGAAGACGAACGTCCGCTGGAATACGACGACCGACAGCGCCGGAACCTACCAGGTGCTCGATGTTCCGATTGGCATGTATTCGGTCGCGGTCGAAGCCGCAGGTTTCAAGAAAGCGGTAACTGAGGCGCAGGCACTCAGCATCAACCAGTCCTTGCGCGTCGACGTGCGCCTGAATGTTGGCGCCATCAATCAGACGGTTCAGGTGCAGTCGGAGGCAGCCCAGGTTGAAACCGTCAATCCCACAATCGGCGGCACCGTCGCCGGCGCGCCGATCCAGGATCTGCCGCTCAACGGCCGCGAGGTGTTGGATCTGGCGTTCACCCAGCCTGGCGTGCTTCCTGCGCCTACAAATGCTTTTGCTTACGGCTCGGAAAAGTCGGGCGCTTTTCCCGAGGGTTTTACCGTAGCGGGCGGGAGGCCGGACGCCGTGACTTACCTGCTGGATGGCGGTCTCAACAACTCGGTCACCAGCAACAATGTGGTTTTCGATCCCAACCCCGACATGGTCGCCGAGTTCCGCATCCTGACTAACAACTACACGGCGGAATACGGCCGCAACGGGGGCGGCACAGTTACCGTGGTGATGAAATCCGGAGCCAACGAATTGCACGGCAGCGTGTTTGACTATTTGCGAAATGAAGCTTTCGACGCGAACAACTACATCAACAATGAGATTGGCCAGCCGCGTCCCGTCCTTAAGCGCAACCAGTTCGGCGCCACCTTCGGAGGCCCCATTCTCAAGGATCGTCTGTTCTATTTTCTTGGCTATCAGGGCCAACGGCAATCGTCAATCATGTTCGGAACAGCGATTACCACTTACACTCCGGCTGAACTCAATGGAGATTTCTCCCATGCCGTAAATGGCGGTCCAGATCCCAATGTCGCGGCGTACCTCTCAGCTCATCCTTACTTCATTCCCCCGGGAGGAAATGCAGCGAATGCGATCATCAATCCTGCGACGATTAATCCCGTTACCCAGAATTTCATCAAGGCAAATCTGATTCCCACATCTCCTGATGGACAGTTGTTTCCCCAGGGACCCGCCACTGACAATGTCGACCAATATTCTGGCCGGCTGGATTTCTACGCTACCAACAACGACCGCTTCGCGCTCAGCATCGGCTCCAACCGGGAACCCACCGTAAGTCCACTGGTGAACGCCACCGTGACCGGGTTTCCCGAGGACTTGACCACAACCAATCAATTCGTGAATGTGGGTTACACCAAGACTTTTTCGACATCTTTGCTCAACGAGGCTCATGCCACTGCGCAGCGCTTCTATCAGACCGCCAGCGCCGGATCGCATCCTCCCACTCCTTCAGAGCTGGGAATCAGCATCAACTCTGATCTCCCGTTTGCTCCCCCGATCATTCAGCTGGAAAGCAGCAATCTGGTTCTTGGCTTCGATCCAAACTTGCCGCGCACCAAGGCAGACAACACGTACGCGTTGTCTGACACGATCACCTGGACACGCGGACGGCACACCATCAAAACCGGGGGCAGGTTCGCCATTATGCAGGAGAACTCGGTCTACGCTTATGCCACGAACGGGTGGTTCTTTTTTTATGGAGCCGGCACGTTCGTCGGCTCGGGGACCGATCTGGCCGACTTCTTGTTCGGAGTTCCCGACGAATATCAGCAGTATCCTCGAGCCAATAATAATGAGCATCAACGGCAGTATGCGTTGTTCGGGCAAGATGAGTGGAAGGTGACTCCACGCCTCGTCCTGACCCTGGGACTGCGTTGGGAATACACCAGCCCCGAGACCGACATCCACGGTCACACCTTCGATATTCTTCCGGGACTGCACTCGACCCGCTTCGAATACGCACCGCCAGGATTTGTGGTTCCCGGGGATCCGGGAGCACCAACGGGGTGGTATTTCCCGGACCACAAAGATTTTGCTCCGCGCTTCGGCTTTGCCTGGGATCCATTCGGCAATGGCAAGACGAGCGTTCGCGGCGGCGGTGGAATGTTCTACGACACTTTGAACGGATGGATGTCCGATTGGAACAACGGTGTCCTTCCCTGGTGGTCGTCGGCCGATCTCTTCTTCAATACCGCTCCCGCTTTTGGTCCGAACACGAGCTTGGCGAAGCCTTATCAGAACGCGTGCGTCTTCAATGCGGCTGGCGACTGTGTGAGCCTCGGCCAGCCCGATCCGTTCCCCTCAACGATTCCTCCCCCGAACCTGAACTTTGCCGCCGCCGGATATCTGCCTTTTGGATATGGAGATTTGTTTGTCGATCCCCACCTGAAAACGCCTTATATCTACCAATACAACCTGAGCGTGCAACGGCAATTGGGAAACAGCCTGATGGCAGAAGCCAGCTACGTGGGAAGTTCCTCCCACAAGCTGCTCACCTGGATCGATATCAATCCGGTTATCCCATCGACCTGCGCCCAGCCCGCCGGTTGTAACCGGCTGTTGAACGTAGATCTGGGATTAACGCCGGTAAACGGCTACGCCCCGCTGCAGGACACTTTTGAGGGCCTGAACGACGCGAATTACAACGGGCTGCTGGCCAGCCTTATGAAACGGACCGGCGACTGGCACAATCTCGGTGAGACGTATTTCACTCTTTCCTATACCTGGTCTCACAATCTCGACAATGGATCCGGCTTCAACCAGCGCAGCGCGCAGATACCGTATTTCGAACCGCACCGCTTCTACGGAAGCTCCGATTTTGACATGAGAAACAGAATTGAGCTGAGCGCCGGTTGGGATTTGCCCTTCGAGCATCTCTGGTCGAATGGTCCCAAATCGCTGACCAGCGGCTGGAGTCTTTATCCGATTACTTACTTTCAATCGGGCGTTCCTCTGGATTTCTACGCTTTGCCCGTGAATCCCAGCGAAAGCTATGCGGGTCCCTCCGGCTATGGCGATCCTCAGCTTATTCGGCCCGACCAGATCACTCCTTCGATACAGACGTTTAATCCGAAGAAAGTTCAATCCATTTACAACCGATCGACACAGACAACGACGACGGGAAACTTCTTTTTCAATCCTAACGACTTGGCTGCAAACCCCTGTATCAACGCCAACACTTGTCCTGTTGGCTTCTACGGAACATACCGGCGCAATTCCCTCGTCGGGCCAACCCGCTTCAATTTTGATTTAGCGCTGGAAAAGGCCACCGACCTGGGAGAGCGCGTGAAGATGATGTTCCGCGCCGAGGCTTTCAACATTTTCAACCATACCCAATTTCAGAATCCAGGCAGCACGCAAGTGAGTGATCCGAACCTGGGTTTGGTTTCAACCACGTTCGATCCTCGAATTCTACAGCTGGCGTTGCGATTTAGTTTCTGAGGACAACCCTTCCACATTGGTTACGATTCCGGTTGAGCCCGCCATGGTGGGCGGCAAGTGGGTTTACGAGTCCTGATTTCTTTATCGGCACGAGAAGACTATGAGCCAGAAGAAGCAAGATCGCGAACTGGGCATGCACCGGAAGATCACGCGCCGCGATTTTCTGAATGGCGTGAGCTTCGCCGTAGGGGCTTCGCTCTTGTCCGCGAATCCGCTGTGGCTGGAAGCCTTCGGCGTTCCGCAGTCTCCCTTTGCTCCGGAGAAAGATCCCAATTACTATCCGCCGGCTAAGACCGGGATGCGCGGG
>JASICF010000230.1 GCA_030044775.1 Candidatus Sulfotelmatobacter sp.
ATGATGCCTACACTTTCTCCTTGACGCACAGGCGCACAGAGCAGTAAATGTTCCTTTGTGCTAACAACTTTCCTACTCGCCTTGCTATTCTGGCTTCTGCCAACGCCCGTGGATATCGCGGCTTTAATTTCAAAAAAAAGCAGAACACCGTACGTATAATAAGGAAGGAAAACAGGGTCGTACGCTGATTTAAGTAAAAGAGCGTACGCTACCGTACGTCGTGCTGACCTTTTTGCGATCCTCGTTGAGTTGGGAGCGGTCAACGCGGAGGGATGTGTGAGTGGTTGAAACAGTCGGTCTTGAAAACCGATGTACGGGAAACCGTACCGGGGGTTCGAATCCCTCTCCCTCCGCCACGCAGTCTGGCCTGTGTTCTCGCTGATTTCACTAGCCATCCGCCTTGCGGGGGTTTTGAGTCTAATCGCCTGATTGCGACAGTTGACTTGCGGTTAGCTCGTCATTCAGTAAGGATGGCGATCAAGCGCACACGTTGTCACATACGAGCCGCACTAGATCCGAAAAACGATCGGGCAAGGCCTCGTCCTAGTGAAAAAAGGAATTCCTGAATGCCTCGTGTCGCTGCTGCGCCGTGTTCAAAATCTGAGTGAATTCGGGTTCGCCGTGCAAATCATTCAGCAGTGGGTCTTTGTCAATATAAGGATAGCTGAAGAAACCGGATTCAACGCTCATTCGCAGCACCCGTAAAGCGGAACTCTTGTCTGCCAAGATGGCATACGCCTGCGCAATCTTGTACGTGGCCTCTGGATCCCCGACTCCTCGCTCCCTTACTGTTTTCTCCAGTCCACTCAAGACCTGCAAGCCTTCTGATTCATGCTGGTGAATCGAGTCACTCAGAGCCTTTCCAATTCCCGTATACAAATTTGGATCGAGTCGGTAAGCGCGATCAAAATCACTGGCGGCTTGGTCGAATTGCTTCTCGTGAAACTCTCCAAAGCCATGGTAAAACAGGGTGAACGAGGAGTCGTCGATCGGCAGGCTATCAAGAAACTTCTGGTACTCCCCCAGATAGAGGTAGCTGTTTAACACTGACCCGTTGCCCTTCACGAAGGGAGCCAGTTGACGCGCCCGCTCGCATTCCGTCACGGATTCGTCCAACATTCCAGCAAATCGGTATGCATATCCCAGTTCCCAGTGAGCGGCGGCATAATTGCCGTTCGTCTTTAAGGCATCTCGCAACAAGGGAACAGCCTGTTCAACTTTTCCTGTGTCAATCAGAAGGTTCGCAAGGAAGATTTGCGCGTCAAGTAAGTTTGGCCGTATCGCCAATGCCTTCTCGTACGCGGCTTGGGCACGGCGATATTGCTCCCGGCCGCCAAGCTCGAATGCCGCATCCGAATTATAGGAAGCTCCCAAGTAGGCCCACGCTGGTGCGTAGTTGGGATCAATCTCGGTAGTCTTCTCGAACATTTGGATCGCCAGGGGAAACTTGTGCTGACCGTAGAGATCCAGTCCCTGTAGATAATATTCATAGGCGAGTGCCCTGACCGACGCTTCCGATTTTAATTGCTCCGTTTCAACCGGAGACAAATTCAGTTGCAGCTCTGAAATCAGTTGGCTGGTAACTTTATCCTGAACAGCAAGAAGATTGTCGTACTTAAGATCGATCACTCCCTGGCCTATAATTTTCTCGGTTTTTGCGTCGACCAGCTGGTAGGTAATGCGCAAGTTGTTGCCATCGCGAATGAAGCTTCCTGTGAGCAGCGTGTCGACTTTCAGATCTGCGGCAACTTTCTGAAGATCAATGGCCATTCCTCGATATTTCTCAATTGCCGCAGAAGGCCGGACGCTGAGGGAACTCACGTAGGCCAATTTCGTGATAAGCACATCCGCCAGCGATAATCCAAGGAAGTCACTCCTTGAATCTTCACCGCGATTTTGCAGAGGAAGGATCGCCAGGCTCCGAGGCGCCGCCGCCTGTTCCTTCCCAGATCGCATGTGAACGAGCTTCGTGAATCCGATCACCGCGACGAGAATGACGAATCCGACAGAGAAAAGGAAGACCCGAGATCGCGTCAGATGGGGATGCGCCAGGGTTGGGAGCTTGGCGTGCTCGGCTCGTTCAGAAGAAACCCAAGGAGTATCAGGTGTTTCCCGGCTGGAATCCGCAGGCAATGAATCGATGGGTTCCAGTTGGCCCACAAATCGATAACCGCGGCGCCCAACCGTCTCAACAAACTTTGGAGTTTCGGCAGAATCTCGCAGCGCATCCCTTAGCTTGCTTACGGCCACTGCCAGACGATGATCGAAATCGACAAAGGTATCTTCTGCCCAGAGACGCCTGCGAAGTTCTTCACGAGTGACGACTTCACCCGCGGATTCCAATAGCACAGCCAGGACCGAAAACGGTTGCTCCTGCAGCCGCACTTTGCTGCCTTCTCTTCGGAGCTCTCCGGCGCGAAGGTTTACTTCGAAGTTAGCGAAACGTACCAGCGGTGGGAGGGTAGACGGCATCGGTGTGCGTCACATTGCTGGAAAGTTTAGCACGACCTTACGATGCATGTGCTGTCCCCAGTTTATTGAGAGCAAATGATTTATCAGGGGATTGCCAGGGTATCGAAGGAGAAGCGTCGGAGCATTGACCGTTCGGCGCTCTCCAAGTGACAAGTAGAAGCGTTTAACCCGCTCTTGCGACAGTCTGAAGGATTTAGGAGATGTAGATGCTGACCGCAGCGATATCAACTCACGGCGTGATGGAGGGAGGGGGCTCGTACAATCTGCACGCCAAAATTCCCGCAGGTGGGGGCAGCCTGGCGTTGCCGTACCTTGAGAAAGCGGCGCAAGTTTGTGCGATCCCAGCAGGAAGTAGTGCAATCGTCATCGCGGATTATGGTTCTTCGCAAGGAAAGAACTCTCTATCTCCGATGCGCGCGGCTATTCGCTGTCTGCGTGCGCGCGTGGGCAACGAGCGGCCCATCATGGTGGTTCACATCGACCAGCACGCAAACGACTTCAACACCCTTTTCGATGTGCTGCATAGCGATCCGGAACGATACGCCGCAGACGACCCCAACGTCTTCCCATCAGCCATCGGAAGATCGTTCTACGAAAGCGTCATTCCACCAAACCAAGTTGATCTCGGCTGGTGCTCTTATGCTGCTGTCTGGCTTCGCCGTATTCCTTCCCTGATCCCTGGACATTTCATGTCGCTGGGTTGCACCGGGGAAGTGCGCGCGGCATTCGATCTGCAAGCTACCGAGGACTGGAGACTCTTTCTTTCGCTGCGTGCGCGGGAATTACCGGCTGGCGGACGACTCGTGGTCGTTCTTCCTGGTCTGAGCGACACCGGCGGTTCAGGCTTAGAGCCCGTGTTTAACTCTGCGAACGCGGTGCTCGCCGAACTCGTCGATGAGCGGGTTATCAGCGAGGACGATCGCAAACGGATGGTCCTCGGCTCCTATCCGCGCCGAAGAGCACAGTTGCTGGAGCCGTTTCGCGCAGATGGTCAATTTCAGTCCCTCTCCGTGGAAAATTGCCACCTTCTCGAATTACCCGATGCGGCTTGGGCTGACTATCAAGTCAATGGAGATCTTCAGGCTCTCGTCAGCCGACATGCCGCGTTCTTCCGCGCGACTTTTGTGCCTTCACTTTCTTCGTCGATCAGCGATGACGGGAAGCGTCAGACGTTCGCCGATAGTTTGGAGCAGAAATTGAAAAGACGACTGTCGGACCGTCCGACGCCTTTGAACTCATTCGTGCAGGTCATGGTTCTCGCCAAACAAGCGCCGACTGATACGGCATCGGCTGGAGGCGAAGTGTTGAGATGAAGTTTGGCGATCCGACCTTAACGCCTCTTCCAGCAGAATCCGTGAGGTCACTGGCGGCAGGGCAAGATTCCTCGGCCATCTTTTATGGATGGCGAGTGGTGCTCGTGTCAGCGCTGGGACTGTTTTGGGGTATCCCGATTGCCGTTTATTCCTTCAGCGTTTTCTTCAAACCGCTCATGCAGCAATTCCATGCCGGACGCGCAGCAGTCTCTCTAGCATTCACGGTGCAACTCTTCGTGGGCGCCCTGTCAGCGGCTCCTGCGGGCTGGCTGATCGATCGTTTCGGTCCACGCCGCGTGATTCTGATCGGAACGGCAATTTTCGGTCTGATCCTGGTTGCAAATCGGCTCTTCACTGGCGGCCTTGCTCACTTCTACGTCTTTTATGTGCTGCTGGGTTTGTCGATCCACGGAGTTGGCCCGATACCCTACGGCACGGTCGTCTCGCACTGGTTCGACCGACGTCGGGGTTTGGCGCTCGGTTTGACAATGCTCGGAATCGGCCTGGGAGCGGTAGTCATGCCATCCCTGGCGCAGGCCTTGATCGCACGATTCGGGTGGAACACGGCATATTCAATTCTCGGCGCATCAGCTCTGCTCATCTGCTTGCCAACTGTCGCCTGCTTTCTGAAAGAGAAACCAGAAGACCTTGGTCTGGTCTGCGATGGCGCGACTGCGACAACTTCTTCTCCTCGTAACCCAGGCACGGGACATGGATTAACTGCTCGTGAAGCGTGGTGCAGCCGTGATTTCTGGGTTATGGTGTGCGCCTTCATTCTCGTGAGCGCGAGTGTGCAAGGCTGCGTGGTCCACATGGCAGCCATGCTGAGCGACAAAGGGCTAAGTCCCCACTCTGCGGCTCTGGGCAGCTCCTTAATCGGTGCAGCAGTGTTGATTGGGCGTGCCGGAACCGGGTACTTGCTCGATCGGATTCATGCGTCACGGCTCGCGGCGAGTTTTTTCGCAGGCTCTGCCTTGGGAGTGGCAGTTCTTTGGCTCGCTAATTCCCAGCTGATTTTGGCTGGTGTCTTCCTGGTTGGCCTGGGCCTGGGAGCGGAGGTCGACATCATCGCCTACATTACCAGTCGCTATTTTGGCCTGCTCGATCTTGGAAAAGTGTACAGCTCCGCGTTTGCAGCTTTCGCGGTAGCTGGCGCACTCGGTCCTCTGGTTATGGGTGCAGGATTTGACCGGACAGGCTCGTATCACGACCCACTCATCGTGTTTTTCGTCGCGACAGCAATCGCTGCTGTGCTCATGACTCGCCTCGGACCTTATCGATTCGTTGCGCAGCAGACGATCCCGAACCAGCCGATTTTGCAGGCGAGTGTGGCGGAATGAAAAGCCAGGTGGTCATGAATGTTTGACGTCGTTGTGTAATTTTGTTTCGTTTGGCTTTTTACTCATCTTGGGGGTGCTCAATGCACAGAATAGCTCTAACACTTGTCCTTGCCCTGCTCACCGTCAGCGCCGGCCACTCCGGCGAGTCGACAGCGGATTGGGCGATCAATGCAACCGCAATCGAGGCGTGCAGCTGTCCTCACTTCTGTATCTGCTATTTCAACTCACATCCGGCAGTTCATCACGAAAACGGCAAGGCGGAACACTTCTGCAAGTTCAACAATGCTTACAAAGTGAACCAGGGCCACTACGGCAATGTTGATCTTGCCGGAGCCAAGTTCTGGATTAATGGGGACCTGGGTGGTGACTTCTCCAAGGGACAGATGGATTGGGCGCAGGTGACGTTCGATAAAAAGACTACCGCCGACCAACGGCAGGCGCTCGGGGAAATCATCGGGCATGTGTTTCCAGTGAAGTGGAATTCACTGCAGGTCGCCGAAGGCGACATCGATACCTGGACGTTCGACAAAGACCACGCACACGCTACGCTAAATGGTGGCAAGACGGCAGAGATCAAGTTGGCCCGGTTTCAGGGGATGACCGACGAGCCAGCCGTGCTTAAGAACGTCAAGTATTGGGGCACGCCGCGCAATGACGGTTTTGTCATGATGCCGAACGAAATAGAAACGTACCGGGAAGGACCCAAGGCCTATGAGTTCAAGGGAACAAATGGATTCATGCTCACTTTTGACATGACTTCCAAAGATGTACCCGCGGCCAAGGGATCTTCAATGAGCTATTAGCCGAAAATCACTTGCCTATGAATCTTGCGCCGGAAGTCATCCGGCGCTTTTTTCTCCCATGGAATCCGCGTCGGTGTTCGGGAAGGACCCACCGAACCACTGTCATTGTCCGCATCGTCGGCCATCCGGAGGTTGGCAATAAACAGGTTTTTGGGAAAGTTGAACGGTCAATTCGATGAGCGTAATGGGATTTATCAGCAACTGACAGCCTGGTTCCCAGTTTCCGATGCGTGCCCTACGGACCACTTGCGAAGGAGTCCAATTCCGTTTTAGATTCGGTCCGCGGTTTTGCGCCAGTTAACTATTGCAGCTTCGCGTACTCCGTTTTAGCCTGCTTCAAGATGGGGATGTCGGGATCGGCGTCTTTCCAGAGAGTGAAGAAATCCTGATAGGCGGCTTTCGCTTTGGCCGAGTCATCTTCCATCGCGTAGGCGCGCCCGAGTTGGAGATGCGCCAGCGCTCCTGTGACAAAGTTCAATACGATGCCGCGATGATCGATTAACTTCTGGAACTCGGCGGCGGCACCCGGGCCGTTGTGCGCCAGAAGGTAGGCTTGCCCGCGCACATAAGCCGGATAGAGATAGTTGACGAATCCGGGCGTTCCGAGCTCGTAAGGGGTCGCGGGCTGCAGGTCGGCAATCGCTTGCGAGGCCTTGTTCCGATTGAGGTCGAGGATGGCGTTAATCGTGGGCAGCCAGTAGAGCTTCAGCATCGTGTTGGCAGGGTTGTCCTTCTCCAGTTCCCCGGCCAGTGTTTTTGCTTTTGCGGCATCGCCGACCCGCGCCAGTGCAAGCACGGCCACGATTTTCACGTCGCGCCCGTCGGAGAGCGCGAGGGCCGATGCGACTTCCTGCTTGGCCGCCGCAAAGTTTCCCAACTCAGCTTCGCGTAACGCAGCATTCACTTGCCATGACGCCGCGGTTTCTTTGGAGTCAGCGCGATTGGCTGAGTCCTCTGCCCGGCGCGAAAACTCCCGGGCTTTTTTTATTCGTCCGTAGTAAGCTTCCGTGTCGGACTGAGTGGAGAGCAGCAGGTTCTCATCTGCGGGTCTGCCCGCACCCCAGTTCAGCTGTTCCTGCATCTGCGCATTGTTTCCGCGAAGGAAGGCCAGAGCGTACATATTCTCGCGCAGAAATCCGCTGTCCAACTTGCGCGACAATGCTGCATCGAAGGTTGCGTTGGCATCGTCCAGGCGATTCAGGTTGACATAGGTCCCTCCCAGATTCACATAGTTCGTGACATTGTCCGGTTCAAGCTGCAGGACCGCTTGATATTCCGCGAGCGCTTTGTCGTACTGTCCCATGGTGACGTAGTTCGCGCCGAGGTTACTGTGGGAGGTGGCATCCCGAGGATAGACCGCTGTCCACAGTTCGTAGCTCTGAGCCTCCTTGTCGATTTCGCCCGTGGCATCGAAATAAGCTGCCGAGATACGCATCTTTTCCCGGGCGCTGGCCCGCTCGCGGAGTTGGTGAGCCTTGGTGGCATACTCCAGCGCAAGAGTAGGTTGTCCGACATTGTCGTAAACGATCGCCAGCACAGCGTAGGCCATGGGGAAATTTGGGTCGAATTCAATCGCCTGCTTCAGAAATGGAATGGAGGGCGCGTCGCCCTGGTCACGCCGTACTTTCATAGCCACGCTGTAAGTCTTTAATGCTTCAAGCGATGAAGTGCTGACGGCGATTGGAACGTCGAACTTCTGCACCGAAGGCAGGGATTCTCCCAGCTTAGCACGCAGGCTGGAAGCAGCTTGACCCAGCGCCTTCAAGACATCTTCCTTGGACGCAGCCTCAACCTGCTCTCGGGCCAATGTGTCGCCCGTTCCGCACGCCACGGCATTGAGATCGATCAGATAATGACTGCCGAGGCCGGCAATCGCACCCCCCATGACCGCCTTGCCGCCCGCGCGCAGGCAGAGCTCGCGGCCAACAGCCATGGTGACGCTGTCATTCACCGGACGGCCCATCAACTGCAACGTCTCGCTGATTTTCTGGTCGGAGAGGATGTTCAGAAAAGGCGATTGTCCCAGTTCCACCGCCAGCGCTTGCTTGAGCGCGCCGTCAAAAACGGCGTCTCCGGTCCTGTTGTCGAAGTCGGCCAGCACCACGGTGTCTTGCTCGGTCAGAGGCTTGGCCCTGTGTGAACCGTAAAAGACTCCGCCGGCGACCACTGCCGCAATCCCCACGATTGCAGGGACAACGATCATCCCGAGTTTCTTCTTCTTTGCAACAACCGCTTTCGGGGCCCCGACGATGGTCGCCGAAACTGCCCCGCTCTCCGTATCCCGCTTCAGCCGCCGTAGGTCACTGCGCATGTCGGCGGCACTCTGATAACGCAAGTTGCGGTCTTTTTCGAGAGCCTTATGAATCAGCGCTTCGACTTCCCTCGGGACCTGTGGATTGAACTGCGATGGCGGCGTCGGATTCTGGTGCAGGATCGCACCGCATATTTCTCCCGAAGTTGCTCCGTCGAACGGCAGCCTTCCGCTTGCCATCTCGTACAATACAGTTCCGAACGAGAAAACGTCGGTGCGCGCATCCAGTTCCTGGGCTCGCACCTGCTCCGGCGACATATATGCAACCGTACCGAGCATCGTTCCCGGGCTTGTCAGGAAGACCGTTTCGGAGTCGATGGTCGCCGTCTCCATGCTCCCGCTGCCGCTGCCCGCCTTGGCGCGCGCGGGCAATTTCGCCAGCCCGAAATCCAGAATCTTGGCGTGTCCCCGCTTGGTGATGAAGATGTTCGCCGGCTTGATGTCGCGGTGAACGATCCCTTCGACGTGAGCCGCATCGAGCGCGTCCGAAACCTCAATGGCTAGGGAGAGAATCAAATCGGTTTCCATCGGACGATTGCCGATCCGATGCTTCAGAGTTAGGCCATCCAAAAACTCCATAGCAATGAACGCTGGACCGTGCTGATCGTCGATTTCGTAAATGGTGCAGATGTTCGGATGATTGAGAGCCGATGCAGCTTTGGCTTCACGCTGGAATCGCGCTAAAGCCTGGGGGTCTTTAGCCACATCGTCGGGCAGGAACTTGAGTGCGACGAAGCGACCGAGCTTTATGTCCTCTGCTTTGTAGACGACACCCATCCCACCGCCGCCCAGTTTTTCGAGGACATGGTAGTGCGAGATGGTCTGGCCAATCATCGGCTGAAATGCTAGGACTGGACGTAGAGCAAGTCAATGAAAGCCGAAGAATTGGCAATGGTCTTCACAGGTCAACTGGCGTAACTCCCGATTACGCTCATTCAGGTCAATGAGTGTTAACTGATTACACTCATCGAGGTGGCGAGGATCTTTTTAAGCACAATCAGCTGGTTGCTGTCAGGAGGGCCTTATTTCTTTGTGCTGTCTCTTCGGCTGGGACTCACTGCCTCAGAAAGACGGCGGATGCTCTCCCCCAATTTGCTCAAACTCAGAGGCCTTGGTCTCTCTTTGACATCGCTGAACCCCTCACGCTCCATCCGCTCCGCGGCGGCAGTGAATCGTTCGCGACTGATATCGTCCATCTCAAGAAAGCGGAATGCCTGGACAAGGGGCAAGCCGTCCGCTCCGGTGTGCAGGAATTCGATCTGCGCTTCTACTTTTCCGAACACGGTTTTCAGAGCCATTTCGCCAAGCGTTCCGTGGGGGACATCGCCCTTAGTAAGGATGGCGGAACCTCCGGTCAGCGATAGCCTCTTGATCACTCCAATGAATTTCTGATTGTCGACGGTGAATATTGCCTTTTCCTCGTTGGGGACACGAATGCGCGGAGGACGGGCGCTCTTACGGTCCTTCTCCGACTTTTGCCGCATGAAAGCAGCGTTGCAGAAGGACCGAACGAGGTCAATGTTACCTAAGTTAACTGGGCATACGCTGTTGCATCGTTGTCGATAAACCCTGCTTACACTCATCATTAATCTCTTTGGGGGACCGCCGGGATCGTCGATGAGAGTAATCGCCCGCTTCGCCAACGACCAGAAAGAGGGTCTAACATCGGCTAGTCGTTCGGGGCGTAATCATGGATTACGTGGGAGCCAATCCTCTGCTCAACTTTGTAACCTCCCATATGCTCATCTGGAATAAACCACTTTTCTGGGTGGTCTGGGTCATGGCGGACGAGAATTCTGCGTCCGATCATTTGGTCGATCATCGACTCAGCGGATTCCCCAGAAGCATTTGACCTGAGGGAAAAGCGCCCAGAGTAGGATTCTCCGGAAACCCGATAAGAGAATGCAAAAGTCGGTAACACAACTTTGCCACTCTCACGCGTCCCTTCGAGAGCACCCGATTCGATCATTGCTTCAATGGGAACCCACTGTGCGGCTTGCTGGGCTAGCTTGCGCTGCCGGTACCACGAAATTATCCAAGCGGAGGCGGCCAGACAAAGAGCTACTACGCACACGACGGCTAAGCCCGACAAAAGGTCCATGCCGTGGATTATGGTCGTTCATGGGCAAGCCCGGCAAGTATTCCATGCGCCATGAGGTTGCGCTATCCGTAAGGGATTGTTGGCGTAATTCCCCACTACACTCAGTGACCCCAACATTCTGCGGATCTTGTGAAAAAAGTAGCGAGCACGAATTTCCATGATCTCGGAAAATCCGAGCCTCGCTGTAGCAGGAAGCGACGTGTTGGCACGCTTTCGTCTGACGGCTATTACAGGCTCGCCTGTTTGCTGGGGGTGATATCGGCATTGCTTGTCATGAGTTTTCGGCCGACCCCGCAGATCCATCCTTTGTTAGGTTCTTTCATTATCTCCACTTCTGAATAGCCTGCGTTCACGAAGAGCGCCCTATGCTCGGCGATGTCCAGGTGCGCCATGCCCACTCGGGGAGAATACTTTTCGAGCAGCCTTGCCGAAGTTGTGTTCGCTCCTTTGTAGGTTTCCGCGATGATAGCGAGTTTGCCGCCGGGCCTAAGGACTCTGAAGACTTCGCGCATGTCGGTCGGCAAGTTCGGCCACCAGAAATGCGTTTCGACTGCCGTCACAAGATCGAACATCCCGTCCGAAAATGGGAGTTGAGATACTGAGCCATGTCGAACCTCGACACGCCCCGCAGCGATCAAACGAGCATTGATTTTCTTGCTGACCGCGACACTCCCCTCCGAAAAATCAATGCCGTAGACCTTCCCTTCTGTAGCAGCTGCGGCTAACTTGGTGAGCGTCCTGCCACCGCCGCAGCCTACATCAAGGATCGTGTACTGCTTTTCGATCGAAAGGTGCGCCAATCCCCAGTCCGTCACTTTGGAGTGGCGCGAATTCATGTTCCAGAGAACTAACCGGCCCAACCATCCGCTTGGCATTTGGCATTGGCTTACTCTTCGGCTTCTGGCTGAGGTGGGTTTCATTCGCACAGTTTAATGCCGATGCCGCTGGCGAATCACGACTGCACTCAAAATCCTTTGCCAGGTTGACGAGTGCTACGCCTGATTTCGGCAGTTGACCGCCGGTTAGCCCGTCAAGCGCCAGCAATCCGAGGTTACCGAGTGCCCGAGCTTGCTTGTGCCCGGCTCAGCTGCTTCCGGGCCCGTCTAACGAAAACCACTGAACAAGACGACATCGGTATCGTTGTAGCGGCTGCGGGTGATGGCGAATTTCTTGCCGTCGCGAGACCAGGCGTACGCTTCCACAACCGCTGGCTCGGAATCGAAGTGAGTCAACTGTACCTCCGCGCCGCCCGCCAGCGGCTGCATGTACACATTCTGTATGCTGCCGGTCGTGTTGCGCACGTAAGCGAG
>JASICF010000231.1 GCA_030044775.1 Candidatus Sulfotelmatobacter sp.
TCGTATTGTTCTGCGGTTTCAAAACACCCGCACGCGAATAAACAAAATCCCACCGATCGGATGTGCCCCGTAAATTGGCTTAAGAACGTCCGGCACTCCGTACCACGTTATCTGCCCACCGATTGCAGTCGAAAGGTGCGCGACATGCGCAATGTCGCGGTCATAGCCGGTCGTATAAGCCTGAACCCTTGCGAAGTATCTTTCCGTAAATCCAGGCGGCAAGGGATTCTCGCCGATCAGGAGTTCATTGGTGCGGTCGACGTTTTCAATGCGCGTCCAGGCAAAATTCCGCCGCAGGTGCAGTGTGGATTCGAACAGATAGCTGTTACCGACATTCCCATCGAGCAGACTCTGATTGCGCCCCCACAGCAACATGGAAGCCCAGTTGCCGTACCGAAGCGGGCGGTTATACATCAGCGATGCGGTCATCCGGCGGATATTCTCGGTCGGGAAAAGGGCCTCAGGGGCGCGCAGTTGACCGATCGAATATTGAATACTCCAGTTCTCCGCGGGATTGATCGTGGCGCGCGCGGCCCAGGAATCGATCTTTCCCTGATCTATTTCCCATCGGTCTTCACCCGGCTCGCGGCCATGAAATCCCGAAGCTTCCAGCTTCAGACCGCGGTACGTAGCCCCGAGAGTTACGACATCGTCAGCAATGTGCGTCGAATCCTGCAGATGATGACCGAGCGGCGCAATCGGATCCTCCGATGCCGACGCCCGATGCGGAAACGCCGGTGGTCCCAAGGCAGGATCGCCCACCGGAGCCGCGTAGAATGAGATCAACGTTTTGCCGTCGACCGCATAGTCATAGATTCCTGCCAGCTCCATGAAGAAATTGTGCGGATGCTGCCCGTCAACAATGGGTAGGCCGTATGCAGTTTCGCCTTCCTGGAACAGCTCCGGATAGCGGCGATCCGAAACTGTCGCCGGCTCAAGGCTTAGCATGGTTCGCAGTGTCAGCTTGGCGTTGCCGATTTCTCTTTGGGCCATCGGCATCACCCAATTCGTCGAGAACAACTTGTCAGGGCCGCGCGGTCCTGACTGCTGAGTATCGATAAGAAATGCTTCGCCGTGAAGCATCAGTAACCATCCGTCGAGCATAGTCATTAACATTGGGTGTGGCGTCGAGTTCGGTTCCACGTCCGTTCCTGAAATGGCGTGCTCCTGAATCTGCCGCGCCAGCGGTGGTTGCGCTGCCTGGTTAGCTGGCATCTCGTCCGCGTGCTCCGAATGCTGGTGATTCATGGAAGAAACATCCTGCGCATGGTTGTGCTCAGAACAATGATCCTCAGCTACCGAAGTCTGTGCCGCCAAGCGAGCCCCGCAAACGAGCACCGGGAAAAGGAAAACTGCAAGTAGAGAAATCGGCACCGCTGCCTCCAGTGGCCAAAAATGCAATGACAGCCGCACCCGCGGGCGGTGAAGTCCGCCCTGCGAGCAAACGATGGAGCGATCAGGGATGTTCTAAATACGCAGCGGGGAGAGATCAGGAGGCGCTTCAGAACGGTACGGACGGACACCCATCCGCTCCCGCGAATCGGCCGCGAATGCCGGTTGAATTCGAACGATAGCGATGGGGCGGCAGAAGGGATCGATCCGCGCGAAGTGCACGGGCAGCGCGGGAGCCCGGCTAGCTACGCAACATTCATGACTGCCCGTCTTTTGAGCGGGTAGCGGATGACTGTGCTCATGGCATGCCGGGGGCATCGGCTGGCATGGCGAGGGATAGACAATCTGTGCGCTGGCAGAAACCGCCGAGATGGCAAAGGCGGCCAACAGCGCGAAAGTCGCGATTTTGGATTGAACCTTCGAGAACATGCTCTCGCCTCAGAGCAGGCCCTGATCATACCACCCTGGCTTAAATGCCTTTCGCAAGGCATGGCCAAAAACCACAAAGCCGGGCAGGTTCGCCCGGCTTGCTTTCGTGGAACTGGTTCCTTTAATCCTGTTTCGATACTCAGAACCAGAATGTCTTAGTAACACCCGCTGACTCGGTTCACCGTCCCAAGGCAGAAATTACATAACCATCGCCAGGTTCTCGAGCTCATGCTGCAGAACCGGTAATGCACATCCGGCCATTTCGACGCGTCCCGCCGCGTCGAGAGCTGCCTTCGGAGAAACCCCATAACCCCGGCCCATCAGAAACACTTGAAGCAGTTCGGCAGCTTCGTAGGAATCCATCATGCCGCCCTGCAGCAGGTCGCTGCGCAGCGCCGCCAGTTCAGTCGCCGTGAATCTGTCTTTATCGTTTGTGGCTCTTTCGTTCATCACCTTGTCAACCATGGCCGTCATCACCTCCGATTCCGACCTTTCAACCACTTTGCCTATTAGACTCATCGGCAGCCATGCAAGTTGCATGCAATTCAACTGCCGTGCCGACCCCATAATTTCATTTACGGGAAAATCGGCGGTTTAGTTCCATAAACCCCTGTAGATATCGGAAGTTGCACGAGGTCTAAACCAGCCAGGAATAAACCGGCCTGAGACCCCAAGGTAACCTGTTGATCGGGGAAAATGACACAAGGTGTCGTATCAGGACGCACAAGGTCATGTGCGGTAAGTCACAGCCGCGCTGAAGGCTTCGGCATTGTCAAACTCTGTAATGGCGATCAGATGGTCAACGGCTTCTCAATAATGCACACGCTCGCCTGCGGTTAGAGGCAAAGGGAACCGCCAGGAACCAACTCGCCTGCCCGGTTGCCCCTAATTTTCGATCGTCGCTTCATCCACCAGCATGATCGGAATGTCGTCCTTCACCGCGTAGACGCGATGACATTGACGGCACTTCAGGCTTTCCGGATTCTGCCGGTAATCCAGGGGCTTCTTGCAGGCGGGACAAACCAGAATCTCGAGCAAATCTTTCTGAATCATGTCGAGCATTTTACGACACCGTACTCCCTAACCCGCGTTCAAGCCTCTGCCGGTGTAAGATTTTTCCACCATGTCGGCACGAATCCTGGACGGTAAGAAAATCGCGAGCGACATCCGCCAAGAGGTTGTCGGAGAAATCGTTGCCATGGCCGTCAGGGGAATTCGGCCCGGACTTGCCGTGGTGCTGGTTGGACACAACCCGGCATCAGAAATCTACGTGCGCGGCAAAGTAAAAGCATGCGCAGAGGTCCGTATCTACAGCGAGCAGCACGCTCCAGCTGAAACTTCGACCACCGCCGACGTGTGCGCCCTGATCAATGACCTTAATCGCCGCGATGAAATCGACGGCATCCTAGTCCAGTTGCCGCTGCCGACCCAGATTGATGCGAAACGGGTCCTTATGGCCGTCGACCCCGCCAAAGACGTGGATGGCTTTCATCCCCTCAACGTCGGTTTTCTCTCTACCCAGCGGCCCGGCCTGGTTCCATGTACCCCGGCGGGCGTCATGGAAATCCTCAAGCGCAGCCAGATTCCGGTTGCCGGTCAGCATGCGGTCATCGTCGGCCGCAGCGATATCGTGGGCAAGCCCGCAGCCATGCTCCTGTTGAATGCCAACGCCACGGTTACGGTGTGCCACTCGAAAACGCGCGATCTGTCAAGGGTCTGCAGCCAGGCCGATATTCTGGTGGCCGCGATCGGCCGCGCCGGCCTGATCACCCGCGATTTTGTGAAGCCCGGCGCCACGGTGATCGACGTTGGAATGAACAAGATTACCGGCAACAGCGAGTTTCAACGCTTGTTTTCGGGCGATTCCGAACGCGAGGAAACCTTTCGCAAGAAGGGATCGGTGCTCGTGGGCGATGTGCATCCAGAAGTTGCGCAAGTCGCGGGAGCGCTGACGCCGGTTCCCGGCGGCGTCGGCCCACTGACGATCGCTATGCTGATGTACAACACCGTGAAAGCTGCGAAAATGCGAAGAGGCAGTGGCCAGGGGTTAGTGGCTAGTGGCCAGCAAATCGGTGGTTGAACTCAATTTCACCCACTATCTTGTTTGCGCCGGCCACTGATCACGAATCGCTAATCACTGATCACTACCCACTGAACCTATGCTGAAAGTCGGTCTGACCGGCGGCATCGCCTCCGGCAAATCCACCGTTGGAGAGATGCTCGCCGGACTGGGCGCCCATGTGGCCCAGGCCGACCGCATTGCCCACCAACTCATGCGCCCCGGTGAAGCGGTCTATAACGAAGTGGTCCGCCACTTCGGGCGCGCTATTCTTAATCCCGATGGCAGCGTGAATCGCTCAGCGCTGGCAAAGCTGGTCTTCGATCCAGAGCCTTCCCTTTCCGTTGAACAAAATAATCACGTCTCAGGCGACGCCGTTCCATCGCGCGTCGCGGAATTGAACCGAATTGTCCATCCCCCGGTGCTGCGTGCCCAAGAAGAATGGATGGAGGCTGTTGGTCGTGCCAACCCTGCTGCCATTGCTATCGTTGAAGCCGCATTAATCATCGAAGCGGGTGCCGTGAAGCAATTCGATCGGCTCATCGTAGTCACCTGCAGTGATGAGCAACGCGTCGCCCGCTTCGCTGCCAGGCAGAAGATCGGCCTGGAGGTAGCGCGCCAGGAAGTCGCACGCCGCCTAGCCGCGCAGATGCCCGAGTCGGAAAAAGCCAAGATCGCCGATTTCGTAATCGACAACTCGGGTTCTCTTGAACAGACGCGACAGCAAGCGAAGGAGATATGGGCCAAGTTGGCCTGTTAAGCCAAACCTGCGTCTATCCCACAACGCTTTGCGACCTTTCGCAGCTGCATATCTCTCGTCCACAGAACCATCGACGGATGAATGAGAATAGAAGCTATCAGATGTGCGTCGACCAGCCCGATGCCGAGGTTATAAAGATGGTGAGCCTCAATCGTCAGCATCACTTCGTCCATGTGTGCAACTTGCAGTTGCGGCAACAGGCGAAGCAAGGCGATTGTCTTGACCCGATCCCGCAGTGATCCCAGGGCAAGCTCTGCAATCACAAACGGATGCATCCCAATTTGGCCTTGGTCGAGAAGCGTTGGCATCTGTTTGTCGCCCGAACGGAGGTGGTCGATCCAAACAGACGTGTCGGCGAGAATCAACGCGCCCGTGCCCTGCGTCGCGGAATATTCTTCAGACCCGGCATTGTGCCGCCGAGGGCCGCCAATCGCCTTGCGCTTTCGCGCTCGATCAGCGCTTTAAGAGCTTCACGAACCAACGCCGCTTTTTCCTCGACGCCGGTGAACTCTTGTGCGACGCGGATGAGATCGTCATCGAGAGCGATAGTCGTTCTCATAGGCACGAATTATAGCATCAAATAGTGCTAATTTATATGCCTTTCCGGTCTCTTCTCCCGCAACTAATCGGTCCTCCTAAGCCTAAAGCCTGGGCGGGTGACCCGCCCTTTGGCAGCCGAAGCCACCACCATGATGGGCGCCCCGTCCTTCGCGCACGTTGCGAAGGGCGGTGCCCGACTGTCGATATCCTAGGGATGTTAAGCGCACGGCGGGAGATAGGGGTTTGCGGTTCGAAGAGGCAACAAAGCTTTTAAATTACTCCTCTCCAATCGCTTAGAAAGATCTCAGCCATCACGCCGCGCGCTCGCCAAGTATTTCTCAAAAAACGCTTGACTTATTTTTAGTGTTGTAGTTAAGTATAACACTGTTGATCTGGTGCGATGTGAACTTTAGCCGGGGCCAGCAAGAGTCGGAAGCCAGATCGGTCACGAATCGCTTAGGAGAACGAAT
>JASICF010000232.1 GCA_030044775.1 Candidatus Sulfotelmatobacter sp.
AAGCCCGCACAAGCAAAGTTCGAAATCTCATACTGCGCGATTCCGGCTACTTGTAGACGCTCGCAGGCTCGGAGATAAAAATCGGCCGTGGCTTCGTCGTCCGGAACAAAGTGCGCGTGATATCGAGTGCCGCCGGCGAGCAGTTCGCGCCCCAACCGCGATTCTTCATCGACCTCTAACATATAAACGCTTACATGCGGCACTCCAGTCGCGATCGTTTCGCGCACCGAGAAATCCCAGCTCTCCGGCGTCTGGTGCGGCAATCCTGCAATCAGATCGATGTTGATGTTTGTGATGCCCTGTGCACGAAGGTGGGAAATTTCCCGCAGGATGATTGACCGCGTATGCTTTCGCCCGACCGCCGCTGCTTCCTGATCGACAAACGACTGCACGCCCAGGCTCACACGACTGACGCCGCACTTCAGCAGACAGTCGATCAAGGCCTCGGTCAGCGTTCCAGGAGCGCATTCGACGGTGATTTCTGCTGGAGAAATTACCGTGAATTCACGCCGAACGGCAGCGAAAATGTGCTGCAACTGGGCTGGCGATAGGACTGTCGGTGTTCCCCCACCCAGGTAGATGGAGTCGATTTCGTTCTCCATCTTTCCCCCCATTCCATCGGCCGTTCGGCGAGCGTTCGCAATATCTCTGCACACCCGCTCGACGTAGCTCTCAAACGCCGACGACGAGAAGACGTCTGACGCGAAGTTGCAATAGCTGCACTTCGTGCGGCAGAAGGGGACGGAGATGTAAATGCCAAGAGGCATGCTTTCCCATTATCCCATTGTCCGCGGCAAACGTTTTCATCCTGCGGCGGCGGCGGTCATCTATATGAGTTAACCTGTTAGCGGCCCTGTGTGGCTTTTTTCACAGCAATGTACCCGTTTCGACGATGGCTCAAGAAGAGGAAATATTAGGCAAAGCGTATGACAGCCGGTTGATGGCTCGGCTGTTGAAATACCTGCGTCCGTATCGCGGGCAGGTCGCAATTGCCTTGGTCTCGATTTTGCTCAAATCTTTTGCCGACGTGCTCGGGCCATATCTCACGAAGGTTGCAATCGATCGCTATCTGGCTCCGGCCAGAGGCGCGATTTCGGGCTCCAGTTCAGGAATCTGGAGCTGGCTTAGCCCGCATCCCATGACCGGCATTGCGCAGATTGCGACGATTTATCTTGGCCTGCTCGTGATGACCTTTTTGCTCGAATTTTTGCAGACTTATTACATGCAGTGGACGGGCCAGAAGGTAATGTTCGATCTGCGCCGCCAAATCTTTCGCCATCTCCAGCGCCTGCACATTGCGTTTTTCGACAAGAATCCTGTCGGCCGTCTGGTCACGCGCGTCACGACCGACGTGGATGCCTTGAACGAAATGTTCACTTCGGGCGTGGTTTCCATTTTCGAAGATCTGTTTGTGCTGATCGGCATTGTGGGGGTCATGCTTTGCATGAACTGGAAGCTGGCGCTGATTACCTTTGCCGTTCTGCCATTCATCGTGGTCGCTACAAAAATCTTTCGCGACAAGGTGCGCGATTCCTACCGCCGCATCCGCGTGGCGATCGCTCGGATCAACGCCTTTCTGCAGGAGCACGTCAGCGGAATGGTGGTATTGCAACTGTTCAATCGGGAGCACAAAGCTTACCAGCGTTTTTCCGAAATCAATCGTGTTCACATGGATGCCTACAAGGACGCGATTCTCGCGTACTCAATTTACTACCCGGTGGTTGAAATTCTTTCGGCGATTGCCATCGCCTGCGTGATCTGGTTTGGCGGCGGCGACGTTATGCAGCACCTGCACGTGACCAGTGTGGCCGTGAGCTTCGATTGGAAGACGCTGGTTGCATTTCGCCTTGTGCCGGCTGTAGCTACGCTGGGCGTACTGGTGGCTTTCATTCAGTATGCTTTGCGATTTTTCCGCCCGATTCAAGATTTCAGCGAGAAATACAACATCCTACAAGCCGCGATGGCGGCGAGCGAGCGCATCTTCAAGCTGCTGGATACGCCGCCGGAAGTTGTTCCGCCGGTGGTTACGAAACGCACAGACGGGCCGGGACGCATAGAATTTGACCATGTGTGGTTTGCTTATCGTGAAGCTCCATTAGAAAATACGCACGACAAGAGGACGGCGGTTGCTTCGCGCGCTGCCGGAGCTCAGACGCCGGCTGAGCCTGATTGGGTGCTTCGCGACGTGAGCTTTACTATCGAACCGGGAGAGACCGTCGCAATCGTCGGTCATACGGGCGCAGGCAAGACCACACTGATCTCTCTGCTCTTGCGCTTCTACGATGTGCAGAGAGGCACAGTAAAGATCGACGGAGTCGATGTAAGAGATATGGATCTTGCCGATCTGCGCAGCCGCTTCGGCGTAGTGCTGCAGGATCCGTTCCTGTTCAGCGGCACAATCGGTGGAAATATCCGTTTGGGTACCGAGCGCATCCGGGACGAAGATATCGAGCAAGCGGCAGAAGATGTGAACCTTGCAGACTTCGTCCGCACGTTGCCGAATGCGTTCAACGAGGAAGTGCGCGAGCGTGGGTCGACGCTTTCAACCGGGCAAAAACAATTAATTTCGTTCGCACGGGCATTGGCGCATGAACCGAAGATTCTCATCCTCGACGAAGCCACATCGAGCGTGGATACGGAAACAGAATTCCGCGTGCGCGACGCCCTCAGCCGCATGATGGAGGGACGAACATCCTTGATCATCGCCCACCGCCTCTCGACGGTACAGCGCGCAGACAAGATCATCGTGATGCACAAAAGCCAGCTCCGCGAAATGGGCACGCACCAGCAACTGCTCGCCAAGCGCGGGATTTATTTCAAGCTGTATCAGTTGCAATACAAGGATCAGGAGCTCGGGGTCGCCCCGCCTTCGAATGCCAGTGAATCAACGGTCAGCGCCGATGACTAATGCTTGTGTGGACCGGATTCTGCGCTGACCGCAACCCATCAGAGTATCAACATAATTGACTCTGTTTCGGTGAACCAATAGCATTTCGCTGTGCTCGGGCAGACCATTTCTCATTACAGGATCATCGAGAAACTTGGCGGTGGCGGGATGGGAGTGGTCTATAAGGCCGAAGACGTCAAACTGCACCGCTTCGTCGCACTTAAATTTCTTCCCGACGCGGTCGCCAAGGATCCACAAACACTGGCTCGCTTCCAGCGCGAAGCGCAGGCTGCTTCCGCCCTGAACCATCCCAATATCTGCACCATCCACGAAATCGATGAGCACGAAGGCCATACTTTTATTGCCATGGAGTATCTGGATGGCGTTACGCTCAAGCACGCCATCTCGGGCCGTCCGCTCGATATCGAGACCGCGCTCGCGCTGGCCATCGAGATCGCCGATGCTCTGGATGCCGCCCACGCCGAAGGCATTGTTCATCGCGACATCAAGCCGGCAAACATTTTCTTCACGAAACGTGGCCATGCGAAAATTCTCGACTTCGGGCTCGCCAAAGTGAGTGCGCCTGGTTCATCGGGCGAGAGCCAGATGGGTAATACGCAAACCATCGATGACGCCCATCTGACGAGTCCGGGCACGATGATCGGAACCGTCGCTTACATGTCTCCCGAGCAAGTGCGCGCGCGCGATTTGGATTCACGCACGGATTTGTTTTCGTTTGGCGCCGTTCTCTATGAGATGGCGACCGGCGATGTGCCTTTTCACGGTGAAAGCTCGGCGGTAATCTGCGAAGCGATCATGAACCGGCCGCCGGTGCCGGCGGTGCGGCTGAATCACGAGATTCCTGTTCGGCTGGAAGACATTATCAATAAAGCCCTGGAGAAAGACCGTAATCTTCGCTACCAGCACGCGTCAGAAATGCGAAGCGATTTACAGCGCCTGAAGCGGGATACCGATACAGCGCGGATGCCTTCTCCGATTTCCGATCCGAGCCGGGGATCAAACGCGCTCGCAGCGCCTGCGAACTCGAACGCACAGAATAGAGCGCATAGCTCGAGCGCAAGCTCCGTTGTTCCAGTACGGCCAAGAAAGCTCCTCTACGCTGGAATTGCGGCAGGGATCGCGGCGATTGCAGTCATTGGTTTCATCGCTTTCCTTGTGCGTTCCGGGCATCAACTGCCGCTCGCGCCAAGTTCAACGAACCCTACGACAGTGGCAGTTCTGCCATTCCAGAATATGGGTCCGGATAAGGACATCGATTACTTGCGCCTTGCGCTGCCCGATGAAGTGGCCACCGCATTGAGCTATGTGCGGACGCTTTCCATCCGGCCATTTGCAACAACAAGCAAATACAGCGGACCCTCCGTCGATCTGCAACAGGCCGGGAACGAGATGCACGTCACCGACATTGTCACCGGGCATTATCTGAAAGAGGGCGACCAGCTTGAAATCACGCTCGAAGCGGTGGACGTGGCAAACAATCGCACTCTGTGGCGCGACACTCTCACAGCGACAGCGCCCGACCTTATTGCCATGCGCACGCAGATCGATGCTAAGGTTCGACAAGGCCTGGTTCCAGCGCTTGGCGCCGGAACCGACGCCAACCAAGGCAGCACGCATCCTCAAAATGAGGCGGCGTATGACCTCTATTTGCGCAGCCTTGCGATACCCCACGACCCTGCACCTAACAAGGAAGGCATCACGATGCTGGAGCGGGCAGTCAGCCTCGACCCAACGTACGCCTCCGCATGGCAAAAACTTGGCCTTCGCTACTACTGGGACTCGCAGTACTCCGATGGCGGCGAGGCCATGTTCCAAAAGTCGAATGCGGCTATGGCGCGGGCGCTGGCCCTCGATCCGAATTTTGACGAAGCTGCTGCTCAGCTGGCTACAAACTATGTGGAGCGAGGCGATCTTTTAACGGCCTACCGGGCGGCGCACGACTTCCTCCAGCGCCAACCCGGCAATCCACACGCCCACTTCGCGCTCGGCTATATCCTGCGTTACGCCGGATTGCTTGACGAATCTGCGCGCGAATGCGAAACAGCGCTCTCGCTCGATCCTGGCAACTTCATGTACCGCTCGTGCTCATTGACTTTTTTGGAGATGGGAAATGTGGAACGCGGCCTCGAGTTTCTCCGTTTGGATGCGGGATCGGACTGGGCGAATCGGAACATAATTCGCTTCCTGTGGAGCGAAGGCAAACTGGCGGATGCGCGAGAGGCGGGACAAAGGACGACACCGAACGGTCGTACCCCATACTACGGCGCATGCTTGGCGCGCTCATCGCCCAACCAGCCCCCCTCTGGGCAGCAAGAACAGGGGTTGAAGGAAATTGAGCCTGAAGTCGCGAACACTCCCGATGTAGAAAACAGATTTCTCTTCGCATCGGACGCCGCCTTCTGCGGTGATGGAGAGGTGGCTCTGCACATGCTTAAGGGCGCGATCGAAGGAAACTATTGTGCATATACCGCGCTGCAGAAGGATCCACTACTAGTTTCGATTCGCGGCATACCCGAATACCGCGAGCTGCTTGCCGCGGCAAAGCAGTGCCGCGACAATTTCCTGGCGCAGAAGGATCAACTCTCTCACTAGAACGATTTTTGTGGAGCGGCGCTCCTGCTCGCGAATGCAACCCTTACAATGTCGGCGTGCATATTCTCATCTCAGCCGGGGAAGCTTCCGGGGAAATGTACGGCGCGCAGCTCATCGAAGCTCTGCGCCGCCAAGCGCACGCTGCGGAGCTTCGCTCGGCCGGACAGGCGAGGGCCGCTGTCCCCACAAACGCCCCGCTCGAATTTTTTGGTGTTGGCGGGGACCGTATGCGCGCCGCCGGATGCGACACGGTCGTCGATGCACGAGACCTTTCCGTCGTCGGCATCACCGAAATTCTCAGCCATCTACCGAAAATTTACGGTCTTTTGCACAAGCTGATTGCCGAAGCTGATAAGCGCAAACCTGATCTGGCAATCGTGATCGATTCCCCTGCATTTAACTGGCGAGTAGCTCGCCAGATGAAGAAACGCGGCATTCCGGTCGTCTATTATGTGGCGCCTCAG
>JASICF010000233.1 GCA_030044775.1 Candidatus Sulfotelmatobacter sp.
CTCCGGGCAAGCGCCTCGGACACGCCAATCCGGCGGATGGACATGCTTAAGTGCTCGATCAAGTGCGTTGTCTCGGCGATGTAGTGATCGATGATGACGTGTCGCGCCATGCCGATAGCCGACCGGGTAGAGTCAGCGGTCACGAATGGATTTCCGTCGCGGTCGCCGCCGATCCACGATCCAAAAGCCAGCAACTCCGGAGTCTCGAGCGAAACGTCATAAATTTCATGCAGAGCATCATCGACTTCTGCGTAAAGCCGTGGAATAGCCTCGAACAGGACCATTGGAAAGTAACCGAGGCCCATGTGAATTTCGTCGCGCACCGTAGGTTTGTTGAGGCGGACCTCGTCGGTCTGCCAGAGCGCCGTGATTTCTGCCATGATCTGCGATTCGTATTCGCGGGCTTCCGAATCTGAAAGCGGCAATTGGTCGAGGCGCTCGAGCAGCCCGGCAATGCGATTGCGCTTGATACGCACCGTGCGCCGCGTAATCTCCGTGGGATGCGCAGTAAAGACCGGCTCGACCTTGATTTTGCGCAACCAGTTGAGCACGCCTTCGGCGCCAATTCCCGCCGCGCGCATGCGCAATAGCGTGCCACGGAACGAACCATCGAGCACGCTTTCGCCGGGCTGCACCCGGGCCGCGCGGCGGCGGCGCTTGCGATGGTTGGTTTCGGCGAGGTTCGTGAGCTCGAAATAAATCGCGAAGGCCTTGGTGACCCGATATGCCTGTTCCACCGGCAGGGCAGCGACAATTTCGCGCGCGCGTGTCATCAGTCTCAGACTGCGCTCGAATTCGGACGCGGCGGCCAACTCGCGCTGCTCAATCAGTTGCCGGCGCAACTGCTCCACCACATCAAAAAACGCTTCCCCCTCCTGTTCGACTAACACGCGGCCGAGCAGAATGCCCAACGAGCGCACGTCGCGGCGCAGCGGCAGGTCCCTGGCGGGGTCGGCGCGGTCTGCCATTAACTCAGCCAGCCTGGTGGCCGGAGCACTACCCCCCCAAAGTCCAGTGTCGGGCATGAAATATTCTAGCGGAACGTCCCGAATCCGAACCTGTACCCTCTGAACCTCCTCGCTGGAATCCGCCTTTCTTGGCCGCCTCTGCGTACATGTCCTAATTTCCTTGCCCACTTTGCTTCCTGATCATCGTTGTCAGGTACCTTCGAAATCTACATAGACGGCGGATCGAGTCCCAGACTAAGGATGAGCCGTCCCCCGGCCCCAGGCGTCTGGAACCCGAGGACACGGTTCCCATGACGGACGCATGCGACAAAACCTGGGACCTGGAAATTACGCTCGAACTGTCCGCCAAACGGTGGGTCCGCTTTCGCTTCTTCTAAGTCTCACTTTCCTGGTTGGCTGCCAGGGATTAAGCGGAGGCGGGTCCAATCAGCAGACACCTCCGCCGAACAAAGTCGACACCAGCACTCTTTCTTTTGGAAGCACCACTGTCAGCTTCGGTAACGTTGCCGTGGGCAGCACCAAAGGAACGACGTTAACGGCGACTAACTCCGGCAGTTCGTCCATCACAATTACCAGCGTGGCGATCAGCAGCCAGAATTTCCTGCTGACTTCGCCCACCCTCCCTGTCACTCTCGCCGCGGGGCAGAACACATCCATCGGCATCACGTTCGCCCCAAATGCCACGGGAGCATTCGATGCCACCGCGACCGTCAACAGCGACGCTTCAAACGCAACGGCGAGTATTTCTCTAAATGGATCCGGCACGACCACAGCGGCCGCAGGGCAACTTGGGCTCAGTCCGCCGACTGAATCCTTCGGCAGCGTAACGATCGGCAGCAGCCAGACGGAAAATGTGACGCTAACCAACGGTGGCACCACCATCATCGATATCTCACAGATTGCAGTCTCGGGCGCTGGATTCACCCTGAGCGGAATCACAGCGCCGGTCACTCTCAACGCTTCTCAGAGCGCAACATTCACGATTAGCTTCGCGCCGCAATCCACGGGAAGCGCCACCGGAACCGTCATAATTACTTCGGATGCCTCGAACTCATCGTTAAGCATGGCCCTTTCGGGCACGGGCATTTCCCCCGGCGAAATAGGACCGAGTCCCGCCAGCCTCGCCTTCGGCAGCGTGACCATCGGAAACGATGATTCGCTTACGGAAACCATAACCAACACCGGCGGAACCAGCATCGTGATTTCGCAAATCGCTGTTAGTGGCGCCGGATTCGGCCTGAGTGGCGCCACAACGCCCCTGACCCTCGCCGCCGATCAGAGCGCAACATTTAACGTGACATTCGATCCCGCGGCCTCTGGAAGCGTCAGTGGCGCCGTGACCGTGACCTCGAACGCATCGAATACCACACTGGCTATCACCTTATCCGGAACGGGCACTGCCGCGGTCGGACAGCTCAGCGTTACGCCTACTACTTTGGGAGTTGGAGACGTCGTCGTCGGGACCAGCGGAACGGCTTCAGGAAGCCTCAAAGCCACCGGCGCAAATGTTACGGTCACGGCCGCCAATTCGAGCAACTCTCTCTTCAGCGTGAGCGGTTTGGTGTTGCCCGTGACGATCACTGCCGGCCAAAGCCTGCCGTTTACGGTGACTTTCAGTCCCACGACTACCGGAGCGGCCGGCGCTACGCTCGATTTCACCAGCAATGGCCAGCCTTCCAGCACGGCTGAGACGCTTAGCGGAACCGGTACCGCAGCGCCGACCTACTCGGTGAATCTCTCGTGGACCGCGAGCACATCGCCCGACATCTCCGGTTACAATATCTATCGCGCGGTGTATACAAATTCCTGCGGATCCTTCTCCAAGATCAACTCTTCTTTAAACACGAGTACGCTCTACACTGACTCGGTCGTCATCGACGGTACGAATTACTGCTACGCCACCACAGCCGTCAACACGAGCAACGAAGAAAGCGGCTACTCGAACATCGTCCCGGACGTGCAAATCCCCGCGCCGTAGGCGTCGTCGTCCAGAGCGACGTCCTTTCCAGCATTCTTGTGAGTCACGGTTGCGAAACCCCCTTCAGCCAATGACCTTTGGGCCGAAGGGGGTCTGAGTAAATCGCCTGCTTTCGTTGGTCCTCCGCCAACGCAGATATGCCTAGAAGAACGCTAGGGACCTTTGCTACTTAGTCGTAAAAGTCACCGATTTCGATGTGTAGCTGTCAAAAGTATCGACCACCACAAAGGAAGCCGTGTGCGTTCCCGCTTGCAAGGTCGTCGTAATCCTGAGTTGGTCCTCCAAATCCTGTCCCACCTTGACGCCATCAATCCAGAGTTCCATACGCTTGGCAATTCCGTTGAAGGCGTTGCCGGCGGCTTTGAAGGTATAGGTCGTATCAACTGTGGCTCCATTTTGTGGAGCGCAAATATTCACCCCCAGTGCGTTGGCCGGCGGAGGAGGACAGTTGGGGGTTGCGTTTTCATTGATCAGAATATCGGCACCACCGTTATCGTCCTCCACGTTCGACCAGGCGATCGACACATCGTGGCGCGAATCCAGATTCAAGTCACGAATGACTGGGTAGACGAAGGTCGTGCCTTGGGTGTCATAAGGAGCATTCCGCGGCCCCTGAAATGTTCCGTTGCCGTATCCCAGCATGTATTGGGTGAGTGGGGATTCGTAGTAGCCGCCTCCGGTGATGAAAACGTCGAAAATGAAATCCCCATTGAGATCGCCCCCTGCAACATAAATCGGGCCTTCGGCGACCGGTTGGGTGACCTGGTTGAGTGGACCTTGCACCAACTGGCCATCGGAGTATTTCAATGTCACAAGATATGTTGTGGAATTGAGATCCGGCTCTCCAATGGCATAGAGCACCGCCAGGGATTGAATGCGATCGTTATAGAAGTCGCCGACCGCGAGGCCTGTCGTACCGGAGGCCGAGCCCGTCCCGCCAGTGATGGTGACCAGAATCGGGCTGTTTAGGGTTCCATTACCGTTTCCCAGAAACACTCCAACCACGTCAGAGGGGCTTGAGAAATTCGAGGCGAATGCCACATCCTGTTTTCCATCGCCGTTGAAATCCCCCGCGACTAGGGAATTCCCGCCGGAGGTTTCGGTTGCGGACAGAGTGAATGTGCCGTCGCCATTTCCCAGATAAATCCAGGTATATCCGGCATATCCGTCCGAGATTGCGATGTCTGGTATGTGATCGCCATTGAAGTCGGCCAACGCGATGGCCGAGGCGTTACCCGGTCCGCTTGCGGTGTTTACGGTTATGTTTTGTCCCATCGTAAAGGTCCCGTCCCCGTTGCCCAGCATGATGACGACGGGTCCTGTCGCCGAAGAGAGCCCTGAATCGGCCGCGATTGCCAAATCGAGTTTGCCGTCGCCGTTAAAATCCGCGCTGAAAGCGGCCCCACCTGTTCCCTGACTGACGTTTATCGGTGAATTCACTGGAGTCGTCGAGAATCTTCCTCCACCCAACCCCTTGAAGAATGAAACTTCCACCCCAGAAGGGGTTCCATCAACGGTCACGACATCGAGGATGCCGTCATTGTTGAAGTCGCCAGTGACAATAGCGGTGCCGGCTCCATTGTTGTATGGGGCGGTCCCCATGGGAAGGCCTTGTTGACCAAACTTGAGAGCGGTCACTTCAGCGGGGTTTACCTGGGCGGATGCAACTCCGAAAGCCGTGAGGAGAAAGGCGAGTGTGCCAATTAAACAGGGCGAAAGGGAGCGAGAGAAAGTACGGGAACTGCGATACATGAGAAACCTCTGTGCGGGAGTCTGGAGCGGAGACTCTGAGATGCCGGATGCCTGCTTGAGGTTGGAGGAGTGGGCGGCTCAATTATTGCCAAGCCGATTCGCCGGTTAACTAATCCATTATCGTCACACGAAGGTCGACGCCCAAGTCCAGGCACAGCAAGCATGCGGGTATGACCTAACCCAAGTCTGACCTGCGCTACTTTCCCTGGTTCATCGTCGCTTGATACATGGCATCCAGCAATGGTTGCCCCTGGCCGTCGTAGTCGCCGTCCAGAGACCACATAAAGGTACCGCCGAGCCCGAGGCTCCAATCGGAATAGGAAACCCGTAGATAGGTCGAAACCGGGTCGTCGTAGGTAATGAAGCCATTTCCCCCCCCGGTTCTCAGCATGTACGGAACCAGGGCGATTGGGTCGTAAAGTGTTTCCCACCCCTGTTGGTTGACACGGTCCGTCATGAATGGCGCATAGTTCTCGGTCACAACCGCGCCATTGCACTGACCGTTATGGTCAGTCAAAGAATTCGGGCACACTCCGAAGAGCTGGTTTATGTTTGAGTAGACGTAGCCGTAAAAGGGCGTTCCCATGTTCAATTGCTGTGCAGGAACCGCCTGGAGAAATATCTTCGCAGCTTCGTGGTCGCTCCCACCCGGCTGGCACTCCCAGGGTTGGGGATCGTGCCAATCCCAAAAGATGGGCGCATTGAGCTGGCCATCATCGGTCCAGGGCCCCGCGCAGTCATACATCATGATGTTGAAATAGTCGATCCATTCTGGTAGTTGAGCAAGATCGTAACCGTACCCGCCCCAGGGCGCCGCGTCGATGGACAGCACGTAGTTGGAGTTTGTCTCCCGTAGCGCCGCCATAAGCTCGACAAAAAAATCTCGGTCTTCCGTGGTTGCCGGATACTCCCAATCCATGTCGAAGCCATCGTAGCCGTACTTGGCGGCGAAATTCGTGAGTTTGTCGACCAGGTTAAAAAGCGTGCCACTGCTCTCAACCCCGGTAAAGTCGCCCCCCATCAGCAACAGAACCTTCACTCCGCTCGCATGCGCCAGCTCGATAAGCTGAGGCTCGAGGAAGCCTTGCGGAACGGTCAAGCTGCCATCCGCGTTAAAAGACATGCCGGCATGGTTGATGTGCGTCAACTTGCGATATGGAATCTGCGCAGCGCCGTAAGGTGGAGTCTGAAATCTGGTCGAATAGACGTAATCACCCACGATCCGCTTGGGGATTTGTGGCGCATCAGTGGAGCCCTGCGCGAGGGCAGGTTGAGAATGAAAGGCAACCACCATAATTGCGAGGAACAGCGAGCAAACCAGGAAATTCCGACAGAACCGCATGGGATAGTCCTTTGGGAGAAAGTCTCTTGGAGCAGAGCGGGTAGGCTTCGCTGGCCGCACCAAGACTACAAACCGCAGCATTTTACTACCGTTTTCGCGCGCGGCTTCGTGAATCTTCGCGACGGTGGCCCGTGGTCAGTCTTTTAAAGCAACCACGGATACGGAAAAGGGCAAGAGTCGTACTTTCACATCTGCAACATTTTGCATCAGCGTGTCTGGCGACGTTCCTCCAACGGTCTGAATTGCAGCGCCGAGGCATTCTTTTGGCAGCTCCACGGTGACTTCGCGATTTCGTTCGTTAATCAGCAGCAGCTTTCGATGGCCATCGCGAACAAAAGCCTGGGCATCGACGGCATCGGACTCCGCCAGCGAGCCGTTGCTTTTTATCGTGGTATCAACCAGGTTGTCTCCGGGGCCAAAATTATTCTTGAGCAGCTGCAGAACGGTGAAGCGCGCGTTGGGTTTTCCGTTTGTCCAGTCAATCATGCTTACGCTGGGGAACTGAGAGGGATACCCTACTAACTGCGACTCGCCGATTGAATCAATACCGAGTTTTGCCAACTCGAGATAGAGGTAGCCATACATCGCTCCACTGAGATTCCAGTAGGCGGCAGGAATTGGTTTCTCGACGTGGTTCGGTTCGCCCTGGACCATATCGCCCGGCAGAATTGAGCCGGCCTCGTTGACCATGACTTTGGTTAAAGGCGACTGGCGGTCGCGAATTTCGAGAATGTAACGCGTGACCGCCAGAAACTCGCTGGCCTGGGAAAAGAAAGTGTATTGCCAATCGTCCACCGTCTGATCCCCGGTCGGCGTGGCGTAGAAATG
The DNA here is from genome assembly GCA_030044775.1 of Candidatus Sulfotelmatobacter sp. GTDB lineage: Bacteria > Acidobacteriota > Terriglobia > Terriglobales > Acidobacteriaceae > Sulfotelmatobacter. The sequence continues at coordinate 6,869 of JASICF010000233.1, forward strand.
AAAGGAGATGTAGTCCAGCGGCACGCCCTCCCTGTGATTCCGAGCGTCCAGAAAATAGGAGAACATTCGCGGAGCGTCAGAGGGGTTAGATAAAGCGAGAGCCACAAATTTCATTTGCGGCGCAACTTTGAGCACCGCCTGGGTCACCGCGTCATAGCGCTCCACGTATTGCTGCGGTCTGGTGTCGTGTTCTCCATCGATCTCGTTAAATACTTCCCAGTAACGGAGGTCGTAGTGATGCCCGGAGGCGTGAAATTTTCCCAGTTCGTCGGTAAAACCGCCCTGCGTGTACCAGCCGGCAAGCCGCGCATAATAGTCGGCCATTGCCTGCACGTTGGTCAGGTCGGTGCCTTGCGTATAGTCCCAAAAAACTTGATTCGGATCGTCGGGATACACGACCGGCACCGGCGTCCTAAACATCCACTGCGGCATGGTGCTGAAGCTGAAGACGCTGCTATGCCCCTCGGAAGCGCGGAGGAAATCGTCGACCAATGGGTCCATGTATTGGAAGTCCCAGAAGGTCTGATCTGCCTCCGGCGGGCGCAACTCTGCAACCGCCATTTTCGGATATGGAAACCAGAACGCATAACGAACATAGTCAGCCCCCAG
>JASICF010000234.1 GCA_030044775.1 Candidatus Sulfotelmatobacter sp.
TGTTTGCCGCACCTTGCACAGCTTCCTGTTTGGCTTGAAGAGCACGGACCCGCTTTCGTTGGGAGCAGTGGTTGTGGTGCTGGCAATTGTGGCGGCTTTTGCGGGATTCATTCCCGCGCGCCGAGCGGCGAAAGTCGATCCCATGGTCGCGCTGCGGTATGAGTGATTCGAATTGCGCGCTTGCTTTTTAACTCGCAGAAATAGTCATGGAAAATCTGCTTCAGGATGTTCGCCACGCTTTGCGGGCTCTCATTAAGGCGCCCGGCTTCTCGATTGCGGCGATTGTCACGCTGGCGCTCGGCGTCGGAGCCACCGCCGTCCTGTACAGCATTTTGGATGGAGCGTACATCCACTTTGGACCCACCGAGCAAACTTATCGCGCGGAGATTCTGAGCCAGCAGTTCAGGACCGTCCAGTCGGAAACCTGGGCTTTTTCAGCGCCGGAGTATTTCGATCTCGTCCGGGCACAGAAATCGTTTGACGGGCTTTTTGCGAATGCCTATTCGAGCCAGACGCTCGAGGAAACAGCAGCGCAAGCCGGAACTCCCGAAAGGGTTCCCGTGGTCCGAGCCACTGCGAACATTTTCCAGCTTTACGGAATTGTGCCCATTTACGGCCGTGTGTTCACGACAGAGGAGGACCGGCCCGGCGGCGAGAACGTCGCCGTGATGACGTATCGATTGTGGACACGACGCTTCCGCCAAGATCCGGGAATCGTCGGAAGCACGGTCCGGCTCGACGGTGTCCCATATTCGATCGTGGGCATCACGCCGCGGCGGGTTCAACAATGGGGAGCCGATATTTTCATCCCGTTGCACCTGGATCCCGCATCGGTCGATCGAAGCGAACGAACCTTGCGAGTCGCTGGCATACCCCGAAAGGGGATTTCTCAGAGCCAGATCGACAAAGAACTGCAAGTTCTGGCACGCCAGGTGGAAACTGAATACAAAGGCAGAAATCCGGAGTATGCAGGGTTGGTTTACACGGCTGCCAACATACGTTCCCTGGTGGTGGGCGATCTGCGTGTGGCTCTTTACGTTTTGCTCGCAGCGGCGGGACTGCTTCTACTAATCGCGGCGGCCAACATTGCCAATCTGTTGTTGGCGCGGGTCCTCTCGAAGCAACGCGATGTCGGCATTCGTCTTGCTCTTGGGGCCACATGGTTTCGCGTGACCCGCCAGTTCGTGATGGAAAGCGTTGTGCTAGGAGCGCTGGCTGGGGGAGTGGGCTGCGCGCTCGGCAAGGTGGCGCTGAATCCGGTTCTTTCGCTGGTGCCCGACTACTTCATTGGCGAGGAAGCAGAAGTGCACGCCAGCCCGGCCGCTTTTCTCATCGCCATGCTTGTGGCCCTGCTCCTCTCTGCAGCATTCGGCATGATTCCGGCGCTGTTGGTCGCGCGCCGCGGAACGGCAGAGAACCTGCTCCACCGGCGAACTCGCTCGGTGAGCGACCGCAGGGGTGGACGAGCGAGGTTGCTGTTGGTTTATGTCGAGATGGCTTTGGCATTTGTTGTCGTTGCTGCCGCGGGCCTCATGGCGCGCAGCTACCGGCAGTTGACCACGTTGGACTTTGGCTTCCGGCAAGACCACGTGCTTACTATGAAGATCGAACTGCCGGCCTCGAAGTATCCCAACGCGGCGAAGATCGCAGGATTTTTCGATGATCTATCGATGCGCGTGCGAGCGCTCCCCGGAGTTGCTGACGCCGCCATCGCTTCCTCGCCGCCATTGGGCCGGCGCGCCTCGCGGGATTTTGCAATTCCTGGACGCTCGCTGACCTCGGCAAATGGCTTGGCCAATGCAGACTTCCGGATTGTCAGTCCCGGTTATTTCTCCACGATCGGAACGCCCCTGCGAAGCGGCCGGTTTTTCCAAGACACAGATGTAGCGAGCGGCGTGGGCGTGGCAATCGTCAACCAGAGTTTCGCGCGTACCTGGTTCCCAAATGAAGATGCAATCGGAAAGCAACTCGAACTCCGCAATGTTTACGGCAGGGATCTCACGCTCGAAGCGAGCAACGAGACAGTGCAGATTGTCGGTGTTGTCGGGGACTCGAAGCACATCGATTGGGGACGCTTGGAAGATCTCAATGAGGCGCCCCGGCCAGAGATCTATGTCCCCTTCCGGCAACACCCAAACCGGGACGTGGCTCTGCTGCTGAGGTCCACCGCCGATCCGAGCGCGTTGACCGAGTCAGTGCGGAGGCAAGTGCTCGCCCTGGATTCTGGCCAGCCGATTTACGACGTCCAAACGCTGCAGGAAGCGGCAACGGAGGCGATCGGCCCGGCGCGGCTTGCCCTGGCACTGCTTTCGAGCTTCGGAAGCCTGGCGCTGCTGATCGCCTCCGTCGGACTGTATGCGCTCGTGGCTTATTCGGTGGCGCAGCGCACACAAGAAATCGGAATCCGGATGGCCCTGGGCGCGCGCCGCGAAGAAATTCTGCGCATGGTTATTCGTCAGGCTCTGACGTGGGCGAGTTCAGGGCTGTTGCTGGGACTGCTTGTTTCCATCGGGTTGACCAGGCTTATGTCCAGTTTGCTTTATGGTGTGCGCCCGAATGATACCGGAACGTTTTTGGAGGTATCCGCAGTCTTGCTGGGCGTTGCATTTCTGGCGAGCGCGATACCAGCGTTGCGAGCCATGAAGGTCGACCCCATGATGGCGCTGCGGTACGAGTGACAAAGGAGACAACTCGAATGCTCTTTCAGGATCTGCAGATTACGGCTCGCCAGCTACGCAAGTCTCCGGGGTTCAGCATAGCCGCCGTGCTGATGCTGGCGCTCGGAATCGGCGCTACCACAGCCATCTTCTCGATCGTCGAAGGTGTGCTGCTGCGTCCCTTACCGTTTCCAAAGCCGGAAAACCTGGTCTCTCTGGGCGACATTCTGCATGGTGCCGATTCTGAAAGCGGCGACGGAGTCACGGCTCAGGATATCCGCAACTACGCCCGCGATACTCACAGCTTTGAGAGCCTCGGCGGGTATCAGCAGACTAACTATGAACTTTCCGGGATTGGTGAGCCGGCACAGGTAAATGCCGCTCGGCTGACCGCCGGCGTGTTTCCCGCGCTCGCGGTCGCCCCGCTGATGGGACGATTCTTCACGCGAAGTGAGGATGATCAGACTGAACTGGTGACGCTGATCAGTTATTCGCTCTGGCAGAATCGCCTGCACGGCGATCCGAACGTGCTCGGTACGAAGATTACTCTCGACCGAAAACCGTACGTTGTGATCGGTGTCATGCCGCGTAATTTCGAATTTCCTCTCATGCCGGGACACCTGAACAACAGCGAATTGTGGGTCCCGATGAGTTTTACTCGCCAGGAAATGGGAGTGGGGCAGGCGGCGAATTGGGATTTTCAGATGGTAGGTCGGCTCAAGTCCGGCATGAGCCCGGCTCAGGCACAGCAGGACGCCCAGCGTGTAGCGGAAGCAACCATGCGCACCTATCCATCCTTTATGTCGAGCATGCGCATTCAGGCGTCGGTGAACTCTCTCCGCGAACAAACCATTCATGAGGCGCGAGATCTACTGCACACTCTATTCCTCGCCACCCTGGTCGTTCTGCTGATCGCATGCTCGAATCTGGCCGGCCTGCTTCTGGTGCGAGCAATATGGCGCCGGCGAGAGATTGCCATGCGGCTCGCCCTTGGGGCCGGTTCACTGGCGCTGATCCGCCAGTCCATGCTCGAGAGCATGCTGTTAAGCAGCGTCGGAGGCATGGTGGGATTGGCTTTGGCCGCCATGGGGCTGCGCATTGGCGTAAGTTACCTTCCCGAGACTCTGCCCCGCATTGACGAGATCGGGCTGGACTGGCGGGTTGTGCTCTTTGCCTTGGGCCTCTCTGTTCTGACCGGCATCGGATGTGGACTGATTCCCGCGTTCGCCGCAATACGAACCAGCGTCAATGAGACTCTTAAGGAAGCAGGCCGAATCAGCTCCGGAGGAGGCGGCCATTCGTGGTTACGCTCGGGATTGGTCGTCGGTGAAATTGCGACCGCTCTGGTGCTGCTCGTGGCCGCGGGCCTGCTTCTGCGAAGTTTCGAGAAAATGCGTTCCGTCGATCTGGGATTTCACCCGGACCACGTGCTTGCGGCAGCCTACTCCTTGCCCAAACAGATGTACCCGACCCAGGCAGCGATCAACGAATTCAATCGCGAATTGACTGGTCGCTTACGGCAATTGCCCGGGGTAAAGTCTGCGGGCCTTACGAATTATCTCCCTGCGCTGGGCGACATGAGCAATAGCGCATTCGTTGTCGACGGTTACGTACCGCCGCAAGGCGCGCCCATGAACCTCGCTACCTTCATCCTGATCGAAGGCGACTATTTACAGAGCATGGGAATACCGCTGCTCGACGGCCGTTTTTTCACGGAAGGCGACAACGCAGACACCGCTCTGGTTGCGATCGTCAATCGAAGATTCGCCGAACACTACTGGCATGAGGCAAATCCGCTCGGCAAGCGCTTCCGTATCGGTACACCGGAATCCCATACGTTATGGCTAACCGTTGTGGGCGAAGTGGCAGACGTGAAGGAATCTTCACCGGACAGCGCCAATAAAGAAGAGTGGTACCAACCGGTGGAGCAATTTGGCAAGTCACTCGGCTCGCTTGGCTCCGATTGGGACTCGAACGGCAATTCCGGATTTGTCGCCCTGCGTACCGCAGGAGCGCCCGAACAAGCGGCAAATGCATTGCGCGCGACCGTTCGCTCGCTCGATCCGCAGTTGCCGCTGACGCAACTGCAGACTATGGAGCAGGCCGTTTCGGACAGTGAGACTCCTCGCCGCTTCCAGACCGCACTGATTTCGGCATTCGCGGCCGCGGCAGTTCTGCTTGCGGCGCTCGGCATCTACAGCGTGATTACCTTTTCGGCGGCGCTGCGCACGCGGGAAATGGCCGTCCGCATGGCGCTCGGTTCGCAGAGGTCGGGAATTCTGGCCCTGGTTGTTTTCTCTGCGATCAAGCTGGGGCTGGCGGGGTGTGGTCTCGGATTGATCGGCGCCGCGGCCACTTCGCACCTGCTCGATTCCTCTTTGTTTGAGGTGAGCGCGTTAGACCCGCTGGTTCTGGCGCTATCGGCAGTATTTGTCCTGATGCTTGCAATGGCGGCATCGATATTTCCCGCGCGGCGCGCGGCCAAAGTCGATCCCATGGTGGCGCTGCGGTACGAGTAATCGAGCGAACGATTCGACTGGTTGAGTGCACGGAATTGCGGGAAAACAGGGAGAGCATGATTCAACTCAAGAATCTCGAACGCAGTTACAAGACTCCAGCCGGGCAGTTTTGGGTGCTGAGGCGCGTCAATCTTGAAATTCGCGAAGGCGAGTTCATCACCATCATGGGACCGTCGGGGGCAGGCAAGTCATCGTTATTGAATGTATTGGCCTTGCTCGACGACACCTGGCAGGGCGAATACTGGTTTCGCGGGCAGGCCGTGCACGAGATGAAGCGGAAGCAGCGCGCGGATGTTGCCAAGCGCAACATCGGCATGGTTTTCCAAAGTTATCATCTGCTGGATGACTTGACCGTGCGGGAGAACATCGACCTTCCGCTTTCTTATAAAGACATTCCGCACCGCCAGCGCCAGAGCATGGTGGCCGACGCGCTCGACCGCTTTCAGATGGTTGCCAAGAAGGATCTGTTTCCCAGCCAGCTTTCCGGAGGACAGCAGCAACTTGTGGGAGTTGCGCGTGCGGTCATTCACAAACCTGCGCTGCTTCTCGCCGATGAACCTACAGGCAATCTGCATTCCTCGCAGGCAAAGGAGATCATGGAACTATTTCGTGAACTGAATCAGCAAGGGACAACCGTCGTCCAAGTGACACATTCGGAAGCCAACGCTGCCTACGGCTCACGCACGATCGAGCTGCGCGACGCGTGGGTGGTGAGCGACACCGCGAATCCTGAGCTGCAGACGCAGGCGGTGCCGAGATGAGCCATCGAACGCGCCTGGCAACATCGACGACGCGGCGTTTTCTTGCCTGGGTGCTCGTATTGTGCAGTACTCCGCAGATTTTGGCGCAGGAAAATGCGGCCGTGTCGTTCGAGATGCCCAAGTCGCACAACCCTCTTAATTCGTATGAACCCAGCACAGTCCCTGAACTCCGGCTCAGCAATTCACCGCTACTGAATCAACTGATTCGAGATGGCAAGCTTTATCTTTCGCTCAAAGACGCGATCCAGTTGGCCCTCGAAAACAATCTTGATATCGCGATTGCACGCTACAATCTGCCGATTGCCGACACGGATATTTTGAGAACCCAGGCCGGTGGAGTATTTCGCGGCGTAAATGCCGGCATCGTGCAAGGCACTCCGGGCGGTGGAGTTGGAGGGTTCGGCACGGGAGCTCCTGGCGCCGGCGCAGGCGGCACCACGGGCGGCGCGGGCGGCGCAGGCGCGGGCGCGTCGGGTCTGGTCCAATCAACCCTGGGCGCCGGTGCGCCCGTAGAGTCGTACGACCCTGCAATCATCGCCACACTCGGCGAGGAGCATCAGACCACGCCTCTCGCCAGCCTGACCGTTTATGGCGTGCCGCTGTTGCAACTTAACACCGGGCAGGCAAATCTTGGCTACTCGCAGGCTTTTTCAACCGGGACCAGCTTTTCGTTCGTGTTCAATAATAGCCGGCAAACAACGAACAGCCCCTTCATCAATCTTTCTCCCGCGCTCGGCTCGATGTTCAGGGTCGCCATCCAACAGCAACTCCTCTCCGGATTCGGATTCGGCCCCAACTTGCGCTACCTTCGCATCGCGAAGAACAACCAAAAGATTTCGGATATCGCCTTCAAGAATCAGGTGATCGCCACGGTTACGCAAGTCGCCAATATTTACTGGGACCTCGTCAATGCTTATGAGCAGTCTGAAGTGAATGAGAAATCGGTGGCATTCGCTCAACACTCCCTCGACAATGCGAAGAAGCAGCTCCAACTGCAGAGCATTCCTGCGATGGACGTGATGCGCGCGGAAGCCGAAGTGTCGAGGCGCGACCAGGATTTGACTGTGGCGCGTACCAGCTTGCAATTGCAGGAGCTGCTCATAAAAAATGCCCTGACAAAGACAATGGACGATCCGGTGCTCGAGGCGATGCCGGTGGTCCCCACGGATCGTCTGGATTCGGTCGAGCCGCCGGCGGCGCAGCCAATTCAGGATCTGATCGCTCAAGCGCTGCATGACCGCCCGGAGCTGGCGCAATCTGACATCGACCTGGTGAACCGGCAAATCAGCCGGCAGGCGGCAAAGAACGCTCTGTTGCCCTCGCTCTCGCTGGTGGGGTTCTACGGGAGTTCGGGATTGGCTGGCCCGCTGAATCCAGTCTTCAAAGTGCCGGGCGAAACCAACAGCTCGACGGTTCCGGTTGCATATAGCGGCGCCTTGGATAACGCCTTCAGCAACACAGCCCCCGACTACTACGTCGGAGTCAACTTGAACATTCCGATTCGCAATCGCGTGGCGAAAGCCGACCAATACCGGTCGGAACTCGAATACCGGCAGGCTGAGCTGCGCCGTGCCGAATTGCGAAATCAGATAAGAATCGAAGTGCGCAATGCCGAATATGCTCTTGAACAGACGGCTGCGCGCGTGGATGCGGCCCGCAAGTCGCGCGATCTGGCGCAGCGCACATTTGGGATCACCCAAAAGGAACAGGATCTGGGCGCCGGATCGACTTATCAAACCATGACGGCGCAGCGCGATCTCTCGCTGGCAGAACTCGATCTGGTGACGGCCATGACAGTTTACAAAAAAGCGAAGGTAGAGCTGGATCGTGCAACCGCGAGCACTTTGGAACATAATGGAATCCGAATCCAGGATGCGGTGAGGGGCGCATTCGCCGATCCTGCACCGTGAGTCATGCCAACATCGGCTAAACCGCGAGACAGCCGGATTCCTCCAGCGGCCAGAAGTGGATCAGGCGGTGCGTGGATTCTGGTCGCCGACGACCAGCAGCACATTCTTGAAGCAACCGAACTGCTGTTAAAGCCGCAAGGCTACCGGGTCGATGCAGTGCGCTCTCCCCAGCTCGCGCGCGAAGCTCTGGCTTCAAATTCCTACGATGCGGCCCTGATCGATCTCAACTACACCCGCGACACTACTTCCGGTCAGGAAGGACTCGACCTGCTTTCCGAGATCGTAGCTTCGGATAGTACGCTACCGGTCATCGTTATGACCGCATGGGGCAACGTTCAGCTGGCGGTAGAAGCCATGCGCCGGGGAGCTCGCGATTTTATTCAAAAGCCGTGGGAAAACGAGCGTCTGCTTTCCATTCTGCACACGCAGGTCGAGTTGCACCGCGCCTTGCAGCAAGCCGAACGGCTGGCGGCGGAGAACCGCGTGTTAAGCACCGACGGGCGGCCGGAGTTTATTGCAACCGCTCCGTCGATGGCCACGCTGCTCGAAACCATGACGCGCATAGCCCCGTCTGACGCCAATGTTCTGATCACCGGCGAACATGGCACCGGCAAAGAGGTCGTGGCGCGCACGATCCACGCAATTTCATTGCGGTCTGCTCGTCCTTTCATTGCGGTGAATACTGGCGGGCTCGCCGAAGGGGTATTCGAGAGCGAACTCTTCGGCCATGTGAAAGGCGCGTTTACCGACGCGCGATCGGACCGCATCGGCCGATTCGAATTAGCGGACGGCGGAACGATTTTTCTGGACGAAATCGGCAATGTTCCCCTGCGGCAACAGGCAAAACTGCTGCGCGTGATCGAGTCGGGAGAATTGGAGCGGGTCGGGTCATCGCGCGGCCGCCGCGTGGACGTGCGGGTAGTCTCGGCAACCAACGCTGACTTGCCAACCGCGACGCAAACCGGTCAATTTCGCGAGGATTTGCTGTTCCGGCTCAATACCGTCGAACTGCACTTACCGCCGCTCCGCGAAAGGCGGGAGGATATACCCGTGCTGGCGATGCACTTTCTCAGCCACTATGCATCGCGCTACCGCCGCCAGATCAAAGGCCTCGATCCGGCCACTCTTCAGTTGCTCACGCGGCATTTATGGCCGGGCAATGTGCGCGAGCTTGAGCACACGCTGGAGCGCGCGGTGCTGATGTGCCGCACGGAACAAATTCAGCCCGCCGATCTCGGGTTGGAGTCGCCTCGGCCAGCGGCACAGAACCTCGAAGAATTGAGTCTTGAAGCGGTGGAAAGTATTCTTATTCGCAAAGCACTGCAGCGCTTTCAGGGCAATGTGAGCCAGGCGGCGGAAGCCCTGGGCTTAAGTCGCGGCGCATTGTACCGGCGGATGGAAAAGTATGGGCTCTAGCCCACAAGCGACCGGCCTGCGAACTCGCAACTCCCGCAAATCGAAAAAGCCGCCATTTGAGCGGCGCGTCACGCGTTACTGCGTGCTGCTCGCGATTCCCGGCGTCGTAGTCACTGGTGTGCTTGTCTGGCTTCAGGCGTGGGCGCTCGAGACGAAGATAGTTTTGCTCGGCGCCGAAGTGTTGCTCTGCCTTCTGATCGGCGCCGCGTTGCACGATTACATCGTGAGGCCGCTGCAAACCCTGGCCAATGTTGTCGGGGCATTGCGCGAGGAAGATTTCTCGTTCCGCGCGCGTATGGCCGTACCGGAAGATGCGCTGGGAGAACTCTCGCTGGAAATCAACGAACTCGCCGACCTGCTTGCGCAGAACCGGACTGGGGCCCTCGAAGCCGCGGCGCTGGTGCAGCGGGTGGTGGAAGAAGTAGAAATTCCGATTTTTACTTTCGATCCGCTTCAACGGCTGCGTCTTGTGAACTCCGCCGGAGAAAAGCTTCTGCAAAAATCTTCCCAGGACTTGCTGGGGCGAACCGCCACCGAACTCGGAGTGCAGGATTTCCTGACCTGCGAGAACGAGACGCTGGTATCGTTCTCTTTTGCCGGCGGGGCGCGCTGGTTTGTCCGCCGCAGCGCGTTTCGCCGCGAAGGAATTCCTCACACATTGGTCGTCCTCTCGGATGTGAGCCGCGCGCTGCGCGAAGAGGAACGGCGAGCCTGGCAGCGTTTGATTCGAGTGATTGGCCATGAGCTGAACAACTCGCTTACGCCAATCAAATCCATCGCAGGCAGCCTCCATGCGCGGCTTACTCAAACCACTCTTGGAGCAGAAGAGCGCTGCGATTTTGAACGAGGGCTGGAGATCATTGAGAACCGCGCCGCCTCGTTGAACCGCTTTTTGCAAGCCTATCGCCGCCTGGCACAAATGCCCCCGCCGGTAATGACCGAATGCGCGATTTCAATGCTGGTAAAACGTGTTTCCGCGGTTGAGAATCGCGTGACTGTAGAAGTGATCCCGGGCCCCGAAGTGGTCCTGGCGGCTGATCCCGACCAGCTCGAACAGATGCTGATCAATTTGCTGCGGAACGCGGCCGAGGCGGTGCTTGAAGTCGGGTTGCCGACGCCGGGATCGAATGGATCGGCCGCGAACGCACGCCAGTCGCGATCGCCAATCACCCTCACCTGGAATATGGAAGAAAAAGATTTGCTTCTCACGATTGAAGACAGCGGCACGGGATTGATGAATCCAGGCAACGCTTTTGTGCCCTTCTACACCACGAAACCAGAGGGCAGCGGCATCGGACTTATCTTGTCTCGCCAGATTTGCGAGGCACATGGCGGGTCGCTGGAATTGACCAACAGACCGGACCAGCGGGGCTGTATAGCTCGGATTTTGTTGCCTACGATAACGGGGACGAGCAAGAATCTATCAGTCGAAGGTAAATCCCAAGCCGGGCAGCCACAAGTTTAATACCGGCCCGATCCGATAAACTTCAAAAGAAGCGAGCAACAAGTCCCCAGGGAGAATTGCGCGACTTACAGATCGTCGTAAAGCCGGCTGAATCAGGATCGCGCGCGCACATCGAAGTGGGCCGATGCGCCTGATTCTTACCGCCCGACTCTTACCTTCCGGCAGCAAAAGCCAGCAATACATTTCCTGGCATCGCATTGGTGTAGCCGGCATTCACATAGACCATGCCGCTGACAATGGTTGGGCCGGCGCCATTCAATCCGCCGCCGTGCGCTTTGACCCCATTCTTCGTCTGGAAGTCTCGCGCTGTGTTGAAGTCCCACAAAACGGTGCCGTCTTGCGCATCGTACGCGCGAAGATGTCCGTCGAGCGAGCCGACAAAGAGAACATCGGGAATCAGGGTCGGAGGGGCCATCTGCGCCGGGCTGCATCCGACTTGTCCGATACAAGAAGGAATTGGCGGCGGCACGTTCCAGGCCGGGTTTCCGTTACGCAGGTCGAGAGCGAACAAACCTCCCCCAAGCAGAGGATGGTCGAAGTTGTAATCAGAGACCGCGAAATAAGCCTGCTCTGCGCTGGCCGCCCCGCCCCATTCGATGCCGCCTAACGGTCCGCCTTTTGCGATCTGCGTTTTCCATAACAGCGCGCCACTTCGGGCAGGGTCGAGAGCATACACAGACCCCGATTTTTGCGCCAGCAGAAGAATATCGCGGCCGTCGGCGCGCGATATCAGCATCGGCGGCGCTCCGAAATCGAAGTCGCCGCCAATTTCCTGCGGGCAGTTATCTTTCTTCTCGGCGACGCATCCTGCATTCCATAGATCGTTGGGCGTGAATTGCCGCGACCACAATCGCCGGCCGGAATCGAGATCGAAAGCGATGACGGCATCTGCCGAAGCAGTTGGCGGGCCTGAGTAATTGTTTCCAGTGGCAACATAAAGCACCCGGCGCTTGAGATCGGCCGTAGGTGGCGACCAGACGGCCGCGCCCGAAGGCCCGAAATACTGCACGCCCTGCGAACTCTTTCGGGTTGGTTTTGGAATCTCCTCAAGCGTGTAAGCTTTCCAGACCTGTTTTCCACTGGTGCTGTCGAGCGCAATCACGCTGCCCCGAAATGTGCAGCATGGATAACTCGGATCGGCGGCCGCGCCCTCTTCACCGGAGGAAATGGGAACGTACAGCCGGTTGCCAAGTAACAAAGGGGAGCCGGTAATTCTTGCCGCAGGATGAGGATCCGGATGGGTCTTCCAAATCAGGGACCCGTCAGAAACCTTCACGGCATATATGTATCCGTTGGTATCGCCAAAAAAGGCGGCAGTTCCACGATTCCCGACCGACACTGCGGTCTTCACCGTGTCCGATGCTTTGAAGCGCCACCACAGGCAACCAGTCGCCGAGTCGATGGCGTACACCGTGCCGTCTTCACTGCCGACGAATAATCTGCCGGCGTAAGAAGTCGGCTGACCGAAAGTGGCAGCCGCGCCCGGAAACCCGAACGCCCATTTCAATCTCAGATTCTTGACGTCTTCGCGGCTCAGGCCTGCAGCCAGACCCGGCTGAAAACGATTGTTCTGCGGATTGACTCCCCAACCTGCCCATCCGGGAGGATTCGGGGGCGGATCGGTATCACGCGCGCAGAAACCCGTCATCTCTTCCGCGGTTGAAACCTCCGGAGCTCCCAGATAATCGGCGATCGCGGTCTTCTGTGCCTTGGTGAGAAACTTCGCCTCCCAACGCATGCGGCCGGTGTCGAGGGTTGCGAAAATGGCGGCCTTCGACATCTCATGCAAATCCTGCGGAGCCGGCGCGCGCATATCGCTATTGGCGTCATGGCAACCCGCGCATCTCTTGGCAAAAAGGGCGGCACCGTCGGGTGCAGCAGCCTGCTTGCGCGAACAGGCCTCAAAGGAAATCGCAGAAATGAGAACCGACACAAAAAGGCTGCAAAGCAGGATGCTTCGCCTGCGGGGCGTCTCCGGGCAGCGCAACTTCGTGTCTTCTTGTTGTGGGGTCTTAAATTGTGGAATCCTAAAGGTCGGCCACATGAGTATTCAACTCACTCCATCCGCGCCTGCGGTTCGCTCGTTATCTTGGATGATTCATGCAACCGAGTTGAATGCATCCGGCGAGTAGAAAATCGTAAAGATTCATCAATGCGAGGCTGCCACGCCACTCTCTGGGCCTGCCGCTTCATAATTTATAACGTAGACTCCTTATTCCCAGACCGGGTTTGGCCCTCAACATGAGCGAAGATCGAACAAAATCGAAACAAAATGTCATTTGATTCAAAATGAAAGCTTGCTCGCTAAGATGGTTCTTGTAGTCGGGGTTAAGTTCTTATGTAGTCGCTTCTGGTCGTGCCATTAGTCCTGAGCATGGGTAACCGTGGT
>JASICF010000235.1 GCA_030044775.1 Candidatus Sulfotelmatobacter sp.
TTCACCTTCATGCCGCCAATATCAAAGCTGAATCCGTCGGGCGCGGGTTCGGAGGTCACCAGGAGCAGTTCGTCAAACGCGAGAGCACCACTATTCCTTAATGCCTCTGCTCTCCCCAATTCTCTGTATGCCTGGGCAGTTACGCGATACGCGAAAACGACGAATCGCTTTTCATCGGGTAAATATGCGGTCGGCACCGGTGCATCTGCCGTGGCCATATTCGGGTCCAAGGCGGCGAGAGGTACAACGGCCGGCCATCGATTGATCATCCATTTTTTGTAGAGGGCATAGTCCGCCGCCTTGGCACCATCTTCCCACGTATACATTTCTTTCGAAACGATATCCGTTTCTTCGCCCACGCCGCGCGCGAACAACTCCGTCGACTCGAAAATCGGTGTGCGAATTTCCTGAAAGTTGTAAGCGCGAAACACCTCGCGGGCTTTTTCTTCCACAAAATTCCAGACCGCCGTTTCGGGCGGAATTAGATCGCGCGTGCCTCGGACAGCTTTGATCATTGGCGTTCCACTTCGCGTCTCCTACGTCCTTGTCATCCTGAGCGGAGAGGTGTTTTTCGCAAAGCGAAAAACACCTCGCAGTCGAAGGATCCCTTGCAGCTTAACGGTCCTACCGGCACAACGAGGGATTCTCTTCCCTAAAAAGGGAACTCCTCTTTGAGCCGTTTCCACCGCAATCGAGCGCGAGGTCCTTCGACTCCGTTTGCCGGTTCGTGAAACGAACCGGCTCACTTCGCTCAGGATGACAATGCCTGATATGGCGACGTGCTTTCCTCATCGCTCGCGCAAATACTCTTCCGTGTATCCCAGGTAATTTCGCGCATAGCGCATGATCAATTCGTCCTCGCCCGCTTCCAGCTTCCGGCGGAACTTCCCGGGAGTTCCCATCCATAACGATCCCGGCTCAACCACCGTGCGTTCCGGAATGAGCGTTCCGGCGGCGATAATCGATCCCGTTCCGATCTTCGCGCCATTCAGAATCGTCGATCCCATGCCGATCAGGCAGCGGTCCTCGATCTCGCATCCATGAAGGGTCACGGAATGTCCCACCGTCACGTATTCGCCCAGGGTCACGCCATAGGCGTTCTTCATGCCGTGTACCACGCTGCAATCCTGAATATTGGAATGCGCTCCGATGCGGATCGCATATACGTCTCCGCGCAGCACGGCATTCATCCACACCGAGGCGTGCTCGCCGAGGACCACGTCGCCGATAATCTGCGCCGACTCATCCACGTAACAAGAGGCCGGAATGACCGGCTTCATCCCTTTAAACGATCGAATCATGCTCTCGAACCGGAACATTGAACATAGCATGTTGCCCCGTGATCCGGTAAATTCCCACTCCGGCACTCAAGTTAAAAAGATTCCGCATCTGTCACCGCTAAACTCGCTCAGGTCGTGCTACAAAGAACTCCGGTTTCCCGGCCCTGCGCCCTCGCGAAGCTGGCGACGCAGCTCAATCCTCCGAGCCTCATCACGATTCAGGTGGGACTCGTATGCGCGTTCTGGGGCACAAATGTTTCCGTCTCATTTTCGTCAGCTGGATGCTATTTTCGGCCGGCGCTTTCGGCCAGGATTCGGCCACAGGCGCAATCCGCGGCTCGGTGCTCGACCCTTCGGGCAGCCGGATCGCGCGTGCCTCGATTGTTGCCGTGAACTCGGCTACCGGCGCCCGCTATGCCACGATCTCAGACGCCGAAGGCCGTTATTCGCTCGATCTGCTACCACCCGGCGACTACATCGCCCGCGTTGTCGCGGATAAGATGTCGCCGCAGGTTACGCCCCCGTTGCACGTCGATCTGGGCGCGGCCGCCCAGATTGACTTCCATCTCACCGTCGCGGGTGCTCAGGAAAACGTAACCGTTTCCAGCGCTCCCCAGCTGGTGCCGACTCAGGCTGTCCCAATTTCCACCTTAGTCGATGAGCGGGGCATCGCCGACTTGCCCCTTAACGGCCGGCGTTTTTCCGATCTGATGCTGCTCTCGCCCGGCGTAACGCAGGACCCGCGCAGCCTGACTTCGGCCACCAACGGCGATCTCTCATTCGGCGGCATTCGGGGATTTCAGAACAGCTTTCTCGTCGACGGAGGCGATTTCAACAATGCTTTCTTCGCCCAGGCTCGTGGCCTTTATCGCGCTCCTTATCAATTCTCGAATGAGGTGGTGCAGGAGTTTCGCGTCTCCTCGAATTCCTACGGAGCGGAGAACGGGCGCGCCGGCGGCGCGGTGATCAATGTCGTCACCAAATCCGGCTCGAATCACTGGCATGGCACCGGATTCTATTACATCCGCGACAGCAGTTTCGGCGCAGAAGACCCGATCATCGATCTCAAGCCGCACAGCCGCCAGCAACAGGGAGGGGCCACGCTCGGCGGCCCGCTCAAGAAAAATAAAATCTTTTTCTTTGGCGGGTTCGATGCGCATTATTTTCACGTCCCGGATGTGGTCGAATTTCTTAATAACACCATGCAGGTGATTCCACAACCGGGCACCGGGCCTTATACACCTGGCGACTACGAAGCCGATGATCAGGCGCTGGTGTTTGCGGCCGCTAACCATCTCGACAGCTATGCGGGGGAATTTCCTGCGGCGCAGATTGGGAACGCGAGCTACGGCAAGATCGATATGAACCTTTCGCCGCGCAATCAACTCGCCTTGCGCGTGAATTCTTCCCGCTATTGGGGTTCGAACAATGTTTTTCTCGACCCCGCCAGCCCCCTGACGTATGACTCGATTTCCGATAACGGCGAAGAAACGGTTTCTACCGACACCGGCGCCGCGACTCTGACTTCAGGAGTGACGCCGCGGCTCATCAGCCATCTTCGCGCCCAGTTCTCCCGCGATTTGCGCCAGTCTTACACCAACACAACGGACACGCTCATAAAAATTACGGACATCATTGACGGCATCGGTCGCTCCGATCAGCTTCCGCGCGCCACGCGTGAACACCGGGCCCAGCTGGCCGAGACGCTAAGCCTCGATACTTCGCGCCATTCGTTCAAATTCGGCGGCGATACGCTTCTCACGTGGATCTACGACTTCTTTCCCAGCCAGCAGAGCGGCGAATATCTTTTCGATATCATCAAAGTCAACCCGTTCACGTTCCA
>JASICF010000236.1 GCA_030044775.1 Candidatus Sulfotelmatobacter sp.
GACTCTCCGCTGTATTCGGTGAACTTGAACCCGGTACCTTTGCCCGAGCGTGCGTCCCAGGGCTCAATCGTGTCGTCGAGACCTCCGGTGGCACGGACGATCGGCACAGTTCCGTATTTCAGGCTGTAGATCTGGTTCAAGCCGCAAGGTTCGTACTTTGAAGGCATCAGGAACATATCGGAACCGGCCTCAATTTTGTGCGCAATGGCATTGTCGTAAGCGACTTTCACCGCAATCTTGTTGGGAAACTGCTTGTTGAGGCGGGTAAACATTTCTTCGTACTGCTTGTCGCCCGCGCCCAGCGCGACGACGATCATCTCTTCGCGCGCCAGGCGATCCATGACCTGCGCGATCAAATCAAAGCCTTTCTGGGCAGCGAAGCGCGAAACGATACCGATCACCGGCATTTTCGGATCATCATGATTCACTCCAAACGCGGCCAGCAAATCCTGCTTGCACTGCGCCTTGCCGGCGAGATCCTGCGGAGAATATTTTGCGACCGTGAATTTATCGGTCTGTGGACTCCACTCGTTGTAATCAACGCCGTTTAGAATTCCTGTCACGGTCGCAGCGCGGTCGCGCAACACACCTTCCAGCCCAAACCCGTATTCTGCAGTCTGAATTTCCTGGCTGTATTTCTTGCTGACGGTTGTGACGTAATCGGAGTAGACCAGGGCGCCCTTCAAGAAATTCACCTGTCCAAAAAATTCCATCTTTGACATCGTGAACAAATCCCAGGGAAGCATGAGCAGCGGCAGAACTTCCGGCGGAAACAATCCCTGATAACCCATGTTGTGGATGGTGAATACCGTGCCCACATCACGAAACGCGGGGTCCTCCGCATAAACGGTGCGCAGCAGCACCGGCACCAGGGCCGATTGCCAATCATGGCAGTGAAACACATTGGGAACACCTAAAATTTTCGTTGCTTCGAGAACCGCACGAGAGAACAGCGCGAAGCGTTCAGCATTGTCGGGATAATCGCCGGCAGGCGTTCCATACAGTGCGTCGCGATCGAAATATTCGGGATATTCAATAAAATAAAAATGAATTCCGGACTGGTTTGCGCCGGTCACCACCGAAGCAAAACGGTACTTATCGTCGAACGGCACGGTGATACTGCGGACCACGGTCGCCGGATCAACCAGTTTGGTTTGTTTGTAACGCGGCAGATATACGCTCACCTGATGGCCGAGAGCGGCAAGCGCCCGCGGCAGGGCGCCGACCACGTCCGCCAATCCACCGGTTTTTGAAAAAGGCACGCCTTCCGATGCTACAAATGCGATATGCATGAATTTCTCTCTCCTCTGGCAAGACCCGTTTTTCGCGGGCGCACGATATGATGGAATATATAGTTGCGGGACCCAAACTCCCGCGCAATGCAGGCGGGCCAAAATTCATCGGCAATCTCCGATCGCCGAATCATCAGTCTAATGCCCGAGGAAAAGAGGGTCAACGTGCCGAAGGTGGTTTCAACCCGCCGTCCTCAACTCAAGCCCAAGTTAGGACAGCATTTCCTCGCCAGCGACAGCTATGCGCTGCAGATTGCCGATGCGCTCGGCGAAATTTCGCAAAGCACCGTTCTGGAAATCGGGCCTGGTCGGGGAATTCTCACTTCCCTTCTCGCCAAGCACGCGCGCCGGCTGATCGCCGTCGAACTTGACCGCGTCTTGGCTGCGCAGCTGCGTTTACGCTTCGGCATGTTTTCCAATGTCGAAATCATCGAGGCCGACATTCTCTCGATCGATTTCGATTCTCTTTTCGGCCCAAAGCCTGGACTGGCCCGCCCTGGAATCGAGTTCAAGCCTGTGCCTGCAAAAGTAATCGGCAATCTTCCTTACTACATTACTTCCGAGATTCTGTTGCGTCTGTTCCACTACGCGAAGTACTTCGACACATTGGTTGTCATGGTGCAGCGCGAAGTTGCCGATCGCATTGCCGCCAAGCCTGGAACTCGCGATTATGGTCTGCTTTCGGCTACCGCCCAGCTTCACGCGCGGGTGGAAAAACTCTTTACGCTGCCTCCAGGGGCGTTCTCGCCGCCTCCGAAGGTCTATTCGACTGTGTTGCGGCTGACTCTGGCGCCGCGGCATCCTGAGGTTGGCATCGAAGCAAACGCCGATGGTGAAAATGGGTTCATCGACTTTCTGAGACTTTCTTTCGGGCAAAAACGGAAAACGTTGTGGAATAACTTGAAATCCAACTATCCTGAAGCTGAGTTGCGGGCAGCGCTGGCAGAGGCCAAGGTAAAACCAGCCGCCCGCGCCGAGACGTTGAGTCTGGAGCAAAGCGCGGCATTGTACCGCGCCTTGCGAAATTCCCGCGACGGCTCGTAGCCGGAGCCCGGATAGTTCTCAGAGATCCATCGCGGAGGAGCCCCCATGACCGCGACAACCGTTCGTCATCCCGCCGTGGCCGGACGCTTCTACCCCGCAGACCCGCAAGTGTTGCGATCGGAAGTTTGCTCTTACCTTGCTTCCGAACGTTCGCAAAAGCCGGTCCGCGCCCTGGGCTGCCTCGCGCCGCACGCCGGTTATATGTATTCCGGACATGTTGCGGGAGCAGTCTTCTCTGAAGTGGAGATCCCCGAGCGCTGCATCGTGTTGTGCCCAAATCACACCGGTATGGGCCAGCCTCTGTCGATTATTAGTGAAGGGGCATGGGAAACCCCGCTGGGCGATGTGCCCGTCGACAGCGGCCTGGCCTCAGCCCTTGAACGTCGCTTTCCCCTTCTGCGCGAGGATACCGTCGCGCACCGCAACGAACACGGGGCGGAAGTGGAACTGCCGTTTCTGCAAATTCGGCAGCCGCGCCTCCGGTTTGTGCCGATTGCTTTGGGAACTGGACAATTCGAGATTCTTTCACAATTCGGCGAGGCCATGGCGGAAGTGATCGCCGCGCACGGCGGCAGCATCCTGATTGTGGCTTCCAGCGATATGAACCATTATGAATCGGATGCCATCACTCGCGTGAAAGATCAAAGCGCGATTGAAGCGATCCTGCGCCTGGATGCCCTCGCGCTATACCAGGTGGTTACACAGCAGCACGTCAGCATGTGCGGTTTTGGCCCGGCCGTGGCGATGCTGACGGCAACGAAAAAGCTCGGAGCACGTTCCGCCGAGCTTGTGAAATACGCAACTTCCGGAGATATTTCGGGCGACCACGATCTGGTCGTAGGCTACGCAGGGATCATTGTCCGGTAATGTGCCCTAAAAGTGCGGCACTGACTAGCCGGCGCAGGCGGCTACTCCGGATTCTACCGATGCCCGCCGCCACCCACGCTGTGCGCCGCAGACGATCCTGTACCAACATGTGCAGACCCTGCCGGTGTGCCGCCGCGCGTGCTGCCAGAACCGGAACCGCCCCAGCGCACCGAAGTTGCGGCGAACGCAGGCGCCGCACGGAGTTCAGCAAACCCATTCCGGGCAACCTGCTTATTTATATGACGGAGATCGTCGTACGATCCGCGCGGGATTCCTAAACCCGCCGATCCGGCGGTCACGGGGATCTTTGTATCGGCAGCTTTCGTCACCAGTTCTCCGCCTCGGCCTATAATCGCGGAGTTTACCGTCCCAGCTGGCGGAACCGGAGCATGAAAACCGGCTGCTAGGGCCCCAACATAGTGCAGGCCGCCGTGCCACGTGTTCCACCCGCCGGGCTGCCATCCCCATCCGTAGCCGGGAGCATACAGCCAGTTGCCGTAGTAATAAGGCATCCAGCCCCACGGGTAGGCAGACGCCCACATGAATCCCATGCCCGGATACCACGACCATGCGCCGTCCATAAACGGGTTCCATGCGGCGCCAGCAAAATAGGGCTGCCACAACATGCCATAACCGGGAACGTTCGTGTAATCCCCGTAATAACCCATATCGCTCACGCCGTACCCGTAAGGACTGGAATTATTCTTCGCATACTGCTCGTGATACTCGTTCGATTGAGAGTCCCACTGGTCGTCGGGATCGGGTTTGATGTCCTTGCTAATCGTGGGTCTGTCCTTGTCCGCTTCGAAGGACACGGTTTTGTCCTTGTCTACCTTGATTGTCCCTGATGCCCCCTCGACTTCCACCGGGTTCTTGAAATTGGCAAGCTCAGCTCCGTTGGGTGATTCCTCTATGCGGAAGTGCGCGGCCTGTTTCACTTCGACCGTCTCACCAAAGAAATTCAGCGCAAAATCGTCGCCGGTTTTTCCCTGCCAGTTGAGATAAGCCTTGCCTTCGACGAGATTCACCGTCGTCAGCCGATTGCTGGCATCGTTCAGCGCCAGCCTGCTGAAAACCACGGTTGTGTTCGGGACAATATGGAGCGTGCTGCCATCCTCGAATTCCACCTCGGCGCGGCCGGTATCCAGGGTTCGCAGCTGCGTCCCTTGGGTAATTGGAAGATTCAGGAATGCCCGCTCGAAGCCCAGACCTGAATTTTTGTTGATCTCGACTGCACCTTGCACATCGCTTAGGCGAACGATGCGAACCTGGGAGTCAGCCCCGGCAGGGAGCGTCCAAAGGGCCAAGGCGAATATAGTGATAATAATTGGGCGAAGGCTTGGCTTACGCACGTCACACCTCCTGAACCTGTGTGCTCTTAGAACACCACTCTGCCTTACGCTTCGAGTGCTACAAAACGAATCCGGATCACAAAGCATTTCACGACGTCTCCTGTTTTCCTTGCGACAGGCTATGTCCTTTTTACGCTCTTTCAGCGCTGATGGGAATTGAATTTCAATGATTTTGGTCCGAACCTGGACCTATCGGGCTGCATCTGCCGGGGCCAAGCAACGCACGATTACAGCATTAATCCGCCCGAAAGTACCGTGTATCGTGACGCCGCTCGTATCGGTAAAAACTGTACTATCGAGCTTCAATGGGGCGCTTTTGTGCGGCGGGGATTGTAACGCTCGAGAACGCAAAACGGTCACCGCAGGTTGTGGCCCGCGATGGCGCCGGTGCCGCTGCCAATCTGCATCAATTCCTGGGCTCGCGCCCGGGTCACGTTGATCACTGAACTGTCGTTCACAATATCCTGCAGCACGGGCGCCACACTTTGCAGTTCGTTCAGTTCGTTATCTCTAGCTTCCTCTTCCATACGTTTCAATTCGTCATCCAGCGCCAGTTTCTGATAGCGGTGATAGTAAGCAAGCCTTCGTCCATACTCCAAAGTCGCAGCCATTCCCTGGAAGAAAGCAGTCAAGTCCCGGACCGGCGCCAGATTCGAATAATCGTATTGAGCGCTATTGTCGCGTTGTGCGTCCTCGTACGTCAGGATCTTTGTGCCCGTAAAGGCAAGTCTCCGATTACCGGAATCGATCTTGCCTGCGAAATATCGTGCCTGCTTGGCCCATTCAAACACTTTCTCGCGCGTCTGCGGCGTTACTTCGAACTCCGAATGGTAGGTCTCGGGATCGGAACCAGGTACGGCCGAGCCGGTGCACTCATAACGCGCGCGGCCGGTCGCGTCGATGAGGATCGAGTAATCCTGCGGATCGGACTGAGGAAAATTCAACTTAAACGTGATCGTCGCAGGCGAGGCTGGGTCGCGGGTGACAGGCTGTTGACCCGCGAACGAGATCCCAGCGAGTGTAATTGTTGCTATCAGTGTTATGACAACGCGCGGCGCGAGCATAAGAAAGCTCCAAAAGAACCGGTTGTTCAAAGGGCCACCGCTCTTTGCCGCCGAATCGTCCCCGCAGTATGGAGATGACAGATGGCGATCGCTAATGCATCGGATGCATCCATCGGTTCCGGAGGTTCGTTCAGGCCCAGCAGCCGTGTCACCATATGCTGAACCTGCTGCTTTTCCGCTCGCCCGTATCCCACCACTGACGACTTGATCGTCAATGGGGAATATTCCGCCACTTCCAGTCCTGCGGCAGCTGCAGCCAGCATAGCTACTCCCCTCACCTGTCCCAACTTCAGCGCCGACTTCACGTTCAATGCGTAGAAGATCTCTTCAATCGCCACTTCATCCGGGTGATGAGTTGTAATGAGAGCGCACAGTTGTTCATAGATTTGCGCCAGACGACGCGCCAGCGCGTCACGCGGCGAGAGCTGGATGGCCCCGCAGGCGACGCAGCGCAGCTGCGCGGCGGAATCCATTTCGACAATGCCGAATCCGGTGTACTCGCCGCCACAGTCGATGCCCAAGACCCGCATGGTTTTCCAGTTTAGCGCGGAAGCGTCAAGGATCATAGAACCTGTGCCACCCTCGGAAACACGCGGGATTGCGGAAAAGCAATCCCATGAGGTATGCGGGGCGCGAACCCGGCCTGTAAGTGACATTTCGGGAAGATTGATAGCTGCCATAAGAATTTTGAATTTGCTTCCCCGGAAAGAATTCGTAAAGATCCTGCAGTAAGCACATCCTGGGCCGCTAATACGGGGAGGGACAATGAAGAAATTATTGCTGGCTCCGCTGTCGCTGGCG
>JASICF010000237.1 GCA_030044775.1 Candidatus Sulfotelmatobacter sp.
AGCTGCTGCAAACGGCCGTCCAGCTTGCTGTTTGCCACTCGCAGGTCCACCGCCTGCGTATTGAGCTGGTTGGCTTCGTCGTTGGTCTGGGCGGCGTCGGCCTCTTTCATCAGATAGGCGGCTTGTTTCAGATTGTCTATTTTCTGCGACTCGATCTGCTTGATTTGCTGGCTGATCGAATTCAGCTGCTCCGGCTCCTTGTCATAACCCTCGTAGCGGTGGCAGCCCATGCAACCCTTCTGCCGGAAAAGATCTTTGCCGGCATTGATGGTTTCCCATTGCACGTCGCCGCTCGCGAGAACCATGTCGGCGGCGTGGCAATTCTGGCATCCGGCCTGCGCGTTTTCTTTGGGAAACAACGGCCACAACCAGTGCTCGTAATTCCCGTGAGCCTTTTCAATGCTGGTGGTTGCGCGGCCGTTGCCTTGATGACAAGGCGAGCAGCCAAACTTGTCCGGATCGTGAATCTTCAACAGCTCCGGCTGAGTATGACTGCCGAGCGCTTCGGCATACTCGTCCGGTTTTCTTTCGTCCTTCGCCATCATCGCGACCGTCGTGATCTTCAAAGGCTCACGCGTATTCATGTGGCAGGATTCACACCGGTCGACAATGTTCGCCTCCGCCACGTTAATCTGTACGATCGTCGGATCCCACTCTTCCGCCTTCTTTTTGAGCCCATCAATTTGCTGCGGGGTTAAATCGACCATGCGATCGGAGATGTATTCATCCATCTTGGTCCGGGCTGCGGTGACCGGTTTCAAAACGTCACCCAGTTGCAGGCTCACTTTGGTTTTCTCGTCGCGAATGCCGTTGTAGGTTTCTTCCAGCTGGGGAAAGTTGAATTTTTTTCTGCTGCCGTCAGGGAAGACGACAGTCGCAAGCTCAGCCTTGTATGCGTCGATTTCTTTCTGTTTGCTGGCTTTTGCGGAAGCGCTGGTGCTGGTTTCGAACTCGTAGGTCAGCGCGTTGACATAAGCGCGCCGATCGGTAAAAACACTTTGCACGGCAAGCAGACGCGCGTTCGTGTCATCCAATTGAGCCCGCACCGCGGCGCCCTGCGCCTTCGTATCCTCGCTCGCTTTCTCGTACGCCTGCTTCAACGCCGCATAATCAGCGCTGCCCTCGACTTCTTTTTCCGAAGTCACAGACTTCGAGCGTGCCGTATTCAGAAACGCCGAGTAGCGCGTCTTCCAGTGCTCCTGAAAAGATTTCCATGGCCGCTGGCCCCAGTTTTCGTCCCACAGGGCCCAGAACAATGTGGCCATCAGAATCATCGTCGCAATCAGATAATATGCGGCGTACGACTTGCTTGTAATCGGGTCCTGCTCGGGAGTGGGCTTGTCAGGCAATACGTCCTCCGAAATTGCATCTGGCTTTTGTCATTCCGAGAGCGCGCGAACCGCGGGCGAGGAACCTGCTTTTGTACGATCGCCGCAAGAAAAGCAGGTTCCTCACCGGTCTTACAGGCCGGTTCGGAATGACATTACGACAACACTTCAACACGACCAACGACTACCGCCCGGTGTTCAGACATTCATAAATTAAATGTTGAACCAGGGCGTAATCCAAACGTACTTGATGTGCCACAAAAGGCGAATCCCCATCTTCAAGGGCAACGCCACCATCGTGAGCAAAAGAAACTGCGTGATGGAGAATTGCAGCAAGCTCATCCGTTTGAAATCCTTTGCCATGAACCGGCGGAACATCGAGTACACGACAAATCCGCCGATCAAGTAATAGCCGCCGACGACAAACGCGCCAAAAACGCCCTTGCCCAGGTTCGATGTAATCCCAAAAATATCCGGCAGATCGCGGTTGACTTCATAAATCAATCGATTGTGGTCCCACGTCTGTCCCGGCCAGAACCACTGCCATCCCGGTCCGCGAATAAAGGTCCCAATCAGAATCATCGAAACCCACAGAATGACGAAGCCGAACAGAAAAGTAGAAATCGAAAATCTGCGCTGCTTCCACGTGTAATAGCCGCTTCCCAGCGGATTCGTATCGATATAAGGAATCACCATCAAACCGATGATGATCATGGTGGGCATGACCACCCCTGCAATCCACGGATCGAAGTAGACGAGCATTTCCTGCAAGCCCAGGAAATACCATGGCGCTTTGGCCGGGTTCATCGTCAAATTAGGATTGGCTGGCTCTTCGAGCGGCGCGTTCAGAGTGATCGACCAGACCATCAGAACAATGGTGACGATGATTGCGGCGAGAAATTCGATGCGCAACAAAAATGGCCAGACGTGAACTTCCTTTTGCCATCCCTGCTTGAATGGCCAGGTCTTGCGATGGTGAGTCTTGGCCATCGCCGGATCGGTTTCAAGTTGCGCGATCAGTTGATCGTTGGCATGCGCTTGCTTGAAGGCGAGATAAATATAGAAAATAAGCAGCGGTACCATGCCCACGATGGGGACGTTATCCGGAGCTGAACAAATTTCCCAAAGTTGTCGCCAGTCCATAAGTTCTCCACGAACTATGTAGGGACGGCCGCCCTCGGCCGTCCAGTCGAGCACAACTCGACGGGCTTTCGTGGTTACAAAACTGCCGGGCTGCGCCCGGCCCGACAGCCGAGGGCGGCTGTCGCTATACCAAAAATCACTCTCCGGCCGCTTTCGGTCCTCTTCTCGGCTTATCCGCCTCCTCGGGCAACATCACCTGCGCCGGGCCGGAAATTCCTCCATCTTTTCTTACGCGCCAGAAATGCACAATCATGAGCACCGAAGCCACAATCGGAATTCCAATGCAATGCCAGATGTACGATCTGAGCAGAGCATTCGCATCGACAATCGAACCGCCGAGCAAGCCGAAGCGCACGTCGTTATAAGGAGTCATGCCGAGTTGATGCCCGAAGGGACCTTCATGCCCGAGCAGCGGCGTAGCTCGCGCCATATTCGTGCCGACCGTGACGGCCCAGAATCCAAGTTGATCGTCCGGCAGCAGGTAGCCGGTGAAGGACAGCAACAAGGTGAAAACCAAAAGCAGCACGCCGATATTCCAGTTAAATTCGCGCGGCTTTTTGTACGAACCCGTAAGAAAAACGCGGAACATGTGCAGTTCCACGGCGATGACCATCAAATGCGCGGCCCAGCGGTGCATGTTGCGAAGAATCTTCCCGAACGGCACATCATGCTCGAGATAGAGAACATCTCGAAATGCCTGCACCTTCGTAGGATGGTAATAGAACATCAGCAGTACGCCAGTGTAGGTGAGAATGATGAACAGCAAAAACGTTATGCCACCCATGCCCCAGGTGTAGCTGTAGCGCACCGCGTCGCGGTTGATCTTCGCCGGATGCAAATGCAGGAACACGTTCGAGAGCACGCCCAGAGCCCGGTTGCGCGGCGTGTCGTCGTGCTTGTGGCGGAAGATCGATGTGTAAACCTGGGTCTTGGTCGGATCCTTCAGGCCCTCGATCTGCTCTTTCGCCTTTGCCGGGATGTCGACCTTCATCGCCTGAATGTCGTCTTTAACCCGGTCGACTAATCCCACCTTGCCGTTTTTGCCGTTATTCTCGTCAGCCATAATTAGTTCCGCAATGAATTTCGCTTGATGTCATTCCTCCCCGATCCAAAGGATCGGTGAGGAACCTGCTTTTACCCTGCCGCGACCTACACCCCTGTCAGAAACGCCCCCGGATCGTTGAAGTGACTCGGTTGCCCCTTCGGCCACGAGTAGAGCTTCGACGTATCCACCAGAATCTGCCCATCGGGCGCGAGAGTTATGTTCGCGCGATCCATCGGCCGGGGAGCCGGGCCTTCGAAATTAATTCCCTCGCTGTCGTAACCGCTGCCGTGGCACGGACACTTGAATTTGTTTTCGCTGGGCTTCCAGTCGGGTGTGCAGCCGAGATGCGTGCAGCGCGCGTAAATCACGAATAGCCGGTCGGGAGTGCGATCAACCCAGATGCGGTACTTCTGCTGGAACTTCGTGTCCACTCCCAATGCAAACTCCGAAGGGTAGCCGATCTTAAAAACTGTGTTGGGCTCGAAAAGAGTGCGGGGAAGAAAGAAGCGGAAGAAGGCCAGAAACCACGCGGTAAGAAATGCGGTGATGCCGACCCAGGTTAACCGGCGGCGGCGCTGGTCGATTTCGGTGTTCGATGGACCGGAGGAGGAAAGCCCGCCTGCCGCAGCAGCCTTTGAGGTTCCCACCGCCGGAGTGCCGACATATTTTGTGGCATCTGCTGCAACCGGCGGCGCGGGTTTCGCCGGTTCTGGATTCGGACTCGGGTTGGCTTGATCGCTAACCGGAACCGCCATGAGTACCCTCCCTGCTATGAATTCGTACCTAATCACACGCGGCTGCCAGCAACTCCGGCGCCGCCCCTTGCCTCCCATTTACTTGAATCGTACTGCGGGAATTACTCCGGTGAAGAGCCCCGACCACCAATTGCCCCAACGCTGCAATGAATTTTGGCGAGTCGTTCAGGCCCGCGCTCATTTCAAACTGGGTGACGCCCAACCGATGCGCTTCTTCGCGCGCTTCATGGTCGATCTCGCCGAGTGTTTCCACGTGATCGGAAACAAACGCGACGGGCACAACGCACACTTCCCGCACTTGCAGGGCGGCGAGATCGCGCAG
Organism: Candidatus Sulfotelmatobacter sp.; assembly: GCA_030044775.1. Taxonomy (GTDB): domain Bacteria; phylum Acidobacteriota; class Terriglobia; order Terriglobales; family Acidobacteriaceae; genus Sulfotelmatobacter. The sequence continues at coordinate 4,594 of JASICF010000237.1, forward strand.
CGTTTGACGGAGCGAAGGTTGCAGCCACTTGCTCGCGCCCACTTTGCTCTGATAGCAGAGCCGGTGATGATTGCTCCATCCGCCGCGTTCCATCAAAAGGCGAACCGTCTCCTCAATTTGAGCCTGATAAGGGTCGCCCTTCGCAACCACGGATACCGGTACGCCATGCGCGCTAAAGACGATCTCGGCGCGTCCGGGAAAAGCAAAACGGGACAAGGCTTCATCGATCTTTTCGACCATCGCATCGAGATATATCGGATGACGATAGAAACAGTCAACCGTGTGCGCGGGAAGATCCAGGGAGAAATGGCGCTGCCATTCGTTCAGGCTCGACCCGGTGGTGGTTGAAGAATACTGAGGATACAAAGGCAACAACACCACTTCATTGCACTGGGCCGCTTCCAATTGCTGAATCGCTTCGCAGGTAAAAGGATGCCAGTAACGCATGGCCACGAAGCAGCGGGCATCGAGGCCCTGGGCAGTCAGTTCGGCCTCGAGGGCCCGAGCCTGAAGTTCGGTAAAACGACGGATTGGCGAGGCGCCGCCGATGCTCTCGTAGTGATGTTGCACTTTACGCGCGCGGGTGGTCGAAATCAGTTTGGCGAGAGCTTTGCGCCCAATGCGGGCAAACGGGAAGTCGATGATGTCGGGGTCGCAAAAGAGGTTATAAAGAAAAGGTTCTATCGCAGCCGGGGTATCAGGACCGCCGAGCTGAAATAGCACCACCCCCACACGACGCGTTCGATTCAACATCCCCCCAGATTTCCCAGAACGGGCGAATTTACTACCAATCCGCCGTGGGAGTCAATGGTCTCGGTGAGAGAACGCTGGCTGAGTTTGAATTTTCAGCCATCCTTTCAATTGCGACATCCCGAGCGAAGCCGTTTTTCAACGGAGCGAGGGATCTCGCGCGGAGCGGAACGACGCACGCGACGTCCCAACTCGGCGCGCGTGCTCGGTTCGCTTCCTTCTTCGAACTGCACCAGTCGCCCCACTACGGAATTCTTTCACTTTAGGGCGTGCTCACAACGTGCCGGTTCAAATCAAGCGTGAAAGAATCTCCAACCGCCGTTGCGCGAGTCTCGACATCGACCGTCACGAATGTGCACTTCAACGTTGTGGAAGACACGGCGAGCCGGAGGAACCCAAACTGCGTATTGGTCGTGGCATCAAGTGTAAGTTTGTTGCCGTTCGCATCTTTCGTAATCACGGGCAGCTTGGCCGGAGCTTTGCTCTTCGAGAGATTGAAATATCCGCCCATGCCGGCGACGATGAAGGGAATCTGGCTCGATCCCAAATAACGCGTGAACCGCTCATAAAGGTGAGCATGGCCTGAGAGAACAATGTCGGGCTGGATGTTCGCCGTTTTGCACACACTGTCGAGATCCGCGAGCACGTTGGAGCTGGGAGCGTGATTTGTGCTGCCGGTAAAAGGCGGATGATGTACAGCGACAATCAACGCGAACTTATTTCCGCTCTTTCGCTGCTGGGCGGCGGTTTGCAGTTGCTGTTGAAGGAAAGTTAACTGCGCATTGCCGACAACCTTTCCGCTGATCACTCCCTGCGTGTCGCCCTCACTGGTGTTGGAGTAGAGCCCGATAATTTTCACGAACGGCGCATCCAGCGTGAAATACACGCCGGGCTGGTTCATCGTTGTTCGCTGAATCCCCTGCGCCTCGGGATTATGCGTCGGCGTCTTGGTGCAAAAATTGTCGATGAAGCCGCCGAGCGTCTTCATCCCCTTAATGCTGGGCGAGATCATTCCATCGTGATTGCCGGGAATGGCAAAGATCGGCCCGTTGTAATCCCGGTAAGGATCGTAATACTGCTCGTAGTAATACTGGTCCTGGCCGAGGTAATACACCACGTCGCCAAGGTGGTAAAAGAACGCGGGGAGTCCGTTTGCGTAGGACTTATTGTTCAGGTCGGCCGACATCGCATCGGCCACGGCAAATTGCTTTGAAGGTTCTTTGACTCCGCCGGTGTCGCCCACGCAGTGGAATACGATGCTGCCGGCGGAGCTGATCTGCGCCACAGTTGACGCGCCCAGAACCTGAGTCAGATTCATCGTTCCCGGCTGGGGCGTGGTGGGAAATGGTTCAAGCGAGCTCGAGGTTTTCGCGTTAGCGTCAGCGTCGGTTTGTGCTTTCGTGAAGTTGCTGTAATCGTCGGGAGTTGATTTTGGATCAGCAAACACAAAACCTCCCGGTGCCCCGGTTGCTGCGCTTCCTCTCGATTTTTTGGCAGATTTCTTCGACGGCATACATTTCTCCTTTCACCCGAGCTTGGGCGCTGAAAAGATAGAATGCGATTTTCGATTCAATGGAGCAAACTGCGCCGCATTGCGGACGCGAAACCGCATGTCCGCTTTCTGCTTGCGAAAATATCCTAGGGGAAGAACCTTGGGGTCGCAGAACGGTCTTCGAAACCGTTCTGGCTTGATGGCGGAAAATTTACAATAAGCGGGGAAAGAGCACAAGAAAAATCTCGACACGGAAAGCCTAGTTGGCCGGCGCCGATTTCGCCTTTTCCATTTCCTCAATCACCGCATCGGCAAATTCCGAGGTTCCCGCTTGCCCACCGATGTCACGCGTCAGCTTTTCATGATGACGATAAACTTTCTCGAGCGCATTGCGAATTTGCAAGGCGGCATCATGCTCGCCCAGGTGACGGAGCATCAGCAGGGAAGAGCGCAGTAACGCGGTTGGATTCGCCAGATTTTTTCCCGCAATATCCGGCGCCGATCCATGTACGGCTTCAAAGATCGCGCAATTGTCGCCAAGATTTGCGCTGGGAACAAACCCCAGCCCGCCGACAAACGCTGCGCACAAATCGGAGATGATATCGCCATACAGGTTCTCCATCACGAGAATGTCATATTGATAAGGATTCATGACCAGCTGCATGCAGGTGTTGTCGACAATATGCTCGGCGTAAGTTATTTCCGGAAATCCCTTGGCTACGCTGCGGCAGCAACGCAGGAATAATCCATCCGAAAGTTTCATGATGTTGGCTTTGTGGATGGCGTGAATTTTCTTACGCTGATTCTTGCGGGCGTATTCGAACGCGAACTTTGCGATCCGCGTCGAAGCTTTCTCGGTGATGATCTTCAGGCTTTCCACCACTCCTGGCACAACTTCATGCTCGAGGCCCGAATAAAGACTTTCGGTGTTCTCACGCACAATAATGAGATCAACGTCCGGATACCGCGTAGGAATATGGGGCAGGTTGCGGATCGGCCGAAAATTTGCGTAGAGCTCAAACTTCTGCCGCAGCGCGACGTTAATACTTGAAAACCCGCCGCCTATCGGAGTCGTGACCGGCCCCTTCAGCGCTACATGCGTGCGCTCGATGGATTCCAGCGCTTCCTTGGGAATGTATTCGCCTGATTTTTCGTACGCATCCGCGCCGACTGCAAACGATTCCCATTCGAACTTCACTCCGGTAGCCTCAAGAATGCGCACTGTCGCATTCGTGACCTCAGGTCCAATGCCATCTCCGGGGATTAGAGTAACTTTATGACTCATGCATACCTTCTAGGAGCTGGAGGTCAGGCGCCAGAGATTAGCCGCGAGCGCTGGCCTCTGACACTCTTATCCACTCTTTTTCGGCCGAATCTCCGTTTCTCTGGCCTTTACCAAATCTTTCAGTTCATCCATGAACTCTTTCACATCCTTGAAATCGAGATACACGGAAGCGAAGCGCACGTACGCGACTTTGTCGTAGCGGCGCAGGCGATTCATGATGAGTTCGCCCAGTTCGCTGGTCTTGCGTTCGCGCTCCTGCGACTCGATTACGAACGATTCCGCCTCATTCACAATCTGTTCCAGCTTGCTGATCGGCACAGGGCGTTTTTCACATGCTCGGAGCAAGCCGTTTAGAACTTTCTGGCGATCGAACTTCTCGCGCCTCCCGTCTTTCTTCACTACCATGTAGGGAATCTCGTCAATGCGTTCATAGGTGGTGAAGCGCTTGCCGCACTTCAGGCACTCGCGGCGGCGGCGGATCGACTCCGCTTCTTTACTCTCTCGGGAGTCGACCACTTTATCGTTGGCAAATCCACAAAACGGACATTTCATAGCGCTGATGAAGGAGCGAAACGCATTTCCTAATGTTTGGAGTAACTCAAAATTGTAACAGGCAAGGAAGAGGGTTCACGCAACCAGGGGATCGCAGCGATGGAATGGGCGGCCCCAAGGTAAATCACGCTATGCCACAGGCCGGCTGACTTCCGTTTGTTCGGCCATATGACTTTCCTTCGAGAGCTTGCGCAGCGATAATCTTTCGTGATGCGCCAATACAAGGCCCAGCGGGATTACAGCCGCGAAGGTCACCAGCCATAGCAGGATGCCACAACTGGCGGCGATTTCCGGAGATACATCGAAGACACTGGTCAATGCGGCGATCGTGGCCATTTGAGAGCCTCCACCCACCGCCGGCAATTGCAGCATCGAGCCCAGCATGCTGGCTCCCATCAGGATCAGCAGCTGCGACACTGGAATTTCTAATGACGGCACGCCGTAAGAATGGGTAACCTCCTGATACGCGAGCGCGATGACGTACCACATTCCAATCGAGACTGCGCTCAACATAAAAAAGGAGAGCGGCCCTTGAATGGTATTCAATCCTTCCCCGAACTCCCGCACCCTGTCGCCTAATTTGTGGCCGAAATTCGAGGAAAGATAGCCGAAGCTGCTTTCTACCCATTTTGCGGTTGCTTCACCACTGCGTTTCACCACCACTGCCGCGATGGCCAAGGCCAGCACCAGCCCAATCAGTAGAAATCCGCCCTCGCGGAAACGAATGTAATATTCGGGATGCGGGATCGAAGGCAGTGCGCTGGGCAGAAAGATCGCCAGGATCATCAGAAAAGTGAACGCGCCAACGTCGAAGATGCGCTCGACCGTCCAGGCGGCCAATTGCGACGAGAAAGGAAGATTCGTGCGGCGGGCGATCAGATATGGCCGGATGAACTCGCCTGCCCGCCCGAGGAGCGCAATACCGGTGAAACCCACAAGGGTCGGGGAAACCATCTCGGTGACGGTTGCTTTCGGACGCACCGGCTGCAGAAAAATCTTCCAACGGATTGCACGCAGGAAATACCCGAAGTAAATCAGCATGACGCCGTGAAAGACATGGAGTTTATTAATCCGCCCAGTCTGTGCCCAGAAAGTGGACCAGTCGAAGCTCTGCCAGTGACGATATTGCAGGTAAAACAAGGCAGCCAGAATAAAGAACACCGCCACACTGGCCAGAATGCGTTTTTTATCCATGAAGGAGGGACTGGGCAACGGCCTTGCCACGCGAGGCACGCGCCCCACTTTCAAGGTAAATCAGTGCGAAGGGAGGGTCAAACTTTCATCCCGGCTGCACGTTGACATATTGGCGACGTCATCTTAGAGTCCGAACCAAACGCGGCGCCGTACTCGCCCCGTAGGAGGCCATCATGTGTGCGCACTTAAAGGCCCTGTTTCTTCTCATGTCAGTATTCTTGGTCTCGCTTGTCCATGGCCAGAGCCCACCTCCTTATGGGCCTTCAGTCACGCTGGAGGCGGCTCAAAAGGCGGCTGCCGCTGCCTCAGCCGAGGCACGCAAGAATAATTGGAACATGGCGATTGCCGTCGTCGATCCCGACGGCACTTTGGTTTACTACGAGAAGATGGACAACACGCAACTGGGCAGCGCAAAGGTCGCGGTCGACAAAGCTCGTTCCGCCGCGCTGTTCAAACGCCCGACCAAGGCCTTTCAGGATCGACTGACTTCCGGCAGTGCTGGCCTGCCTGTTCTCGCGCTGGAAGGCGCGGTTCCAGTTGAAGGCGGAATCCCCCTGATTCTCGACGGGCATATCGTTGGCGCAATTGGTGTTTCCGGTGACAGCAGCGATCACGATGCCCAATGCGCCCAGGCGGGAGTGGACACTTTGAAGTAAAAACGACCGGCTTAAGACCGAGGAAGGCTTTCGAAACTCACTTCTGGTGTTCGGCAACCCCGCTGCTTTCGGGTGGAATCGTCGGCTTGGAGGCCGCAGTTTTTGACGTTCCGCTGATTTGAGCGCCAACCGCGTTCAGGCTCGTATTTTGCCCATCTGCCGAGGGGGAGCCATTTTTCTCCTGCAGCTTTTTCTTATTGAAGTCGCGTACTATCCGCGCGACGTACGCTTTTGTTTCATAATAAGGAGGAACGCCGCCATATTGCTCCACGCGCTCGGGGCCTGCGTTGTAGGCGGCGAGCGCCTTAATCAAGTCGAAATTGTAGCGTTCCAATAACTCGCGCAAATAACGCGTGCCGCCTTCTACGTTAGCCTGCGGGTCAAATACATTCTCGACTCCCAGGCGCGACGCGGTTTGCGGCATTAACTGCATCAGGCCCTGCGCCCCCTTCGGCGAAACTGCGCGCACATTGAATCCGCTTTCCGCGCGGATCACACTGTTTACCAAATCTGGGTCGAGCCGGTAGCTTCCGCTCGCGGAGGCGACCAGTTCATCAATATCAAGCGGCTGTTGCGAGACTGTTTTTGCAGTTTGGGCGGATTGGTTTGCCGGGATACTTGAGTCGTCCGGCGTGGCTTCAATATGATCGATCTCTGCGGTCGGCACATCGACAAAGCTCGATTCGTCGGCGCCGACGTACAGCCGCGTGATCAGACCCATCTCCTGCTTGCGCTCATAACGAATCGAGAAGCCGTTACGCAAAACGGCGGAATTCCCGGCGAAACCCGGCACTGCGGTCATCGCACAAAAAAGGATGGCCGCCGCTTTCGCCACGGATTGAAATCGTCGATTCATTTCGATCTAAACGCCAACTATCTCTGCCAACGCCGCCGCCACGCCGCAGCGGTCGTTCCCTAAAGTCACGTTCCAGCCGCGCCCAAGGAGTTCCTCGCAGGCATTTCCCATGATAACCGGCTGCCCGGCGAACTCAAGCATCTCAACGTCATTGTGGTTGTCACCAATGGCCATGACCTCTTCGCGCCGAATGCCGCGCCGCTCGGCCCATCGCTTTACCGCGTGTCCTTTGGAGCAGCCCACGTTCAGAACGTCGATCATAAAAAGATCCCGACCAGGATATTCGGTGCGGAGGATGGTTACCTGGTTGTTCATCCCGCGGGCCTGCAGGGTGCGCAATGCGTTTCCCATGCGCTCCATCGATCCGCAAAACATCGCCTGAATCGGGTCTTCCGTCAGCGCGTCTTCGATCGGGACGACGAATTCGATAAACGGCATGTTCTTTTCGAGCCAGCGCCGGATACTTGTATTCAGATCGTCCAAATGTTCGAGCACCAGCGCGCCTTTGACTTCTTTATCAAAAGTCAGAACGGTATTGCCGCGGAACTCTTGCATGGCCCCGCACAGCTCGCGGCAAACCTCACGCGGCATCAGATCGCGATGAAAGGTCTCGCCCGAAAGAGATCGCGTTACCGCCCCGTTCGAGCTGATCAACCACAAATCAAATCCCAGTTGTTGCGCGATCGGCAGTGCGAAGGTGTGGCGCCGGCCGGTGACCAGCACGATCTCAATGCCCGCCGCATGGGCCCGCCGCAAGGCGGCAAGATCGTCATCCGAAATCTGAAACTGCGGATTCAGCAGAGTGCCGTCGATGTCAGAAGCTACCATGCGGATGGATCCCGGTTTTGGCTTTGCGGCCGCAGGTTTCGGGTGCTCAAACGCGGCTTCGGATGAGGGAAGGACGTCGCTCGGTTTCACTCCCTCTATTCTTACATGCCCCGTGCGATCGCTGACACCCTTTGCTTTGCTCGTTGCCCGGCGAGCCTGAGTCCGGCAATTTTCAAATCCTAAGTCCGTGATATTCTTCGACTTGCATGGCTTCGCTCTTTTTCTTCTTCGCTTCCTGGTGGGGCATTATTCTGCAGGCGATTGCGATCGTTCACTTCATTCGCCGCCGGCCGGATACTTATTGGATTTTTGTCATTTTATTTTTGGGATGGATTGGAGCCCTCGTCTACATCGTCGCGGAAGTCGTGCCTGACGC
>JASICF010000238.1 GCA_030044775.1 Candidatus Sulfotelmatobacter sp.
TTCACCTGCATCATAATCATGCCGATGCCCATCAGGATTCCAACCGCAACCAGCGGCCACGCCATATCGTGCCCGACAATTCCAATGGCGAGTGTAGCCATCAGTCCGGCTTGCGGAGCTGAAAGCTGCCGGCTGCCGAATCCGAAGGCCGTATCCAGCAGGTAAAGCGGCCAATACATCGCCAGGCTGGCGACGACTACGGCAATCAGTTCCGCGACCTGAATCCGGCGTGGCGTACCGCCCAGGATGTAGCCTACTTTGAAATCCTGCAGCAATTCGCCAGCAACGGAAGATGAAACACAAACCACGGCAGCCACTCCCAATACCGCCGCGACGCCTGGCCCCCCCGAAACGCCGAGAGAAACCATTAGCAGCGCCGCGATCAACAAGGTGGAAAGCGTCAACCCTGACACCGGATTATTCGAGGAACCGATAAATCCCACCAAGCTTCCCGAAACTGTGGCCATGAAGAAGCCGACGATCAGCATCACAACCGCGGCCAGCACCGCCGGCCAAACCAACCCGGAAATGCGGACATAGAGAACACACATCAGCAAGAACATCAGCGCGATCAGGCTGAAGACCGCTTTCGAACTCATGTACTGCTCGGTGCGTGAAAGCTGCGATCGCTGGTCTGCGGTCTGGCGCAGATCCGATAACATACGGCCAATGCCGGCCGTCAGACTCTTCCCCATCTTGATCAGCGTATAAGCCGCGCCCACCAGCATTCCGCCAACGGCGATCGGGCGCACAATGAACTTCCACACCGCAATCGACATGTTCGCCCAGTTATCGGGCGTATCCATCGGGAGATATTGTCTGATCTGCGGCCCAAGGAAAAAGATCAACATCGGAACCAGCAAACCCCACGCCAGCACCCCGCCCGCAAACTGTAATGAGGCGAGCCGCAACCCGATGATGTACCCCACTCCCAGATAAGCCGGGCTCACACTTGGTGCGGCGAAAGTGCTTGTCCCGCCTGCGGCGAAAACGGTGGAGTCACTCGCCGTGCCCATGCGCACGCGGCTATGACCGAGCGTGCCAACGGAATAGTGGATGTCTTTGTCAGCCGCGAACAATCCGAAACGCCCGAGCATATACACCAGGCCGCCCACGCCAATATTCCAAAAGAGATATTTAGCCGCATCCGCGCCGCGACGTCCGGCTTTGTGAATTTCTGCCGCTGCTACGGACTCCGGGAACGGCAGCTCCGGATCCTCGACCATTACTCGCCGCACCAGAGAGATAAAGAGCACTCCCAGAATGCTGCCCACCATCATCAGCGCGGTTGACTTCCAATACGCGTCTGCAGGGCGGAATGAAGGCCACGCCTTGGCCATCACGAAAGCCGGAATGGTAAAAATTGCGCCAGCGGCCAGCCCTTCCCCAATCGTTCCGGCCGTGCGCGCGATATTTTCTTCAAGCAGCGATCCCTTCCACGCGCGCATGGCGGCCATGGCAATCACCGCTGCTGGATAGGTCGCCGCAATGGTGATACCGGCGCGCAGGCCGAGATACGCGTTGGCTGCGCCGAGCACGACCGTCAGAAGCAATCCCAGAAGAAGAGCGCGCAGAGTAAACTCTTTCATCTCAAGATGTTCGGGCACAAAAGGGATGTGTTTTTTCACCGTGGTGCCTGCTTCCGCAGCCGGATCGCTCATAGACTCATCCTCAAAAGAAAGCCAAAATCAACGCGCCGTTTGACCTAAATTCTTCAAAATCCAAACGGCGCACGTTAGCACGCGGAGCACATCGATTACAAGTCAGGTGGGTGGGGCGCGGCTTAAATAGCGGGACTCGAATGCAAGGCGCCGCGAACAGAACAAAAACCGAACTCTGGACTTATGCCACAGTGTTCAAAACAGTACCGCGGGGCGAGTCGGAGTGAATTCTGTCCTTATTCCGGCCGCGGAATCTGCCAATTCTTGAGCCCAGAGTGATCGTCGGAATCTTGGCAGACGCCCTAAACCCAGGTAGAATTCCTTCAGCTTATTGTTAGCGTCTCTTCGTACTCCGTCCGCCCGAGGCGTGAAATGAAGGACGAGTCAAGGCGTTGGCTGCCGCTTTCCCGCTGGTTTGCATTTCATTGTCGCGATTGCGGGAGTTCCACAGGTCTCCGCTCGCGGTCTCGGACTTTTGGGGAACGGTATCTTTTGCCGATTTTTCTGATGCAACCGGTGCGCTGCGCAGAGTGCTTTCGGCGCGATTACCGCTTCATATTCACATCCACGCAACAGAGGCAGTCGGGGAAGTTGAAGAGGATGCCGCCGCCTCGGCGCACCAACAGTAACGTTGCCTAGCGCATCCCCGGTCGCTATACTCTATTCATCACTATTCGGGGAATTACGCGCCAGCCAGTTCGCAGCGCAATACGGAGGCCGTCTTCAGCAGTAGCGAGGACCGAATTCGGGCCAGCCAGGCAAAAGCCCCAGGGGCGGGCTCTCTTGTTGCTTCACGAGTGCCCCTCACCACATCCTCCACGTCCATTCCGCCGAACGTTCGCGGCCTTAGTATTCAGCGTGCCGTCGATAGGATCGCAAAGGGTCTTTTCGCAGTTTTATTTCCTTCCGATTGCCGCATTTGCGACTCGCCCCTGCTGAATATTTCACGGCTGCCGGTCTGCCCCGAGTGCCTGGCCGCTATGCGTCCAATTGAAGGCACCCTTTGCCTGATTTGCGGTGAGCGGATTTATTCACCTTACGCCGTTACTGAGAACAGGGGTCCGCGTTGCGGCGTGTGCCGCCGTGTTGAACCGGTTTTTGCGCGGGCGGCGGCTTATGGCAGCTATGAAGGCGGACTGCGTGAATTGATTCACCTGCTGAAATATGGCGGAGTGCGCCCCGCTGCAAATGTCCTTGGACGAATGCTGGCGGAGACGATGGCCACGCTCGAAAATGAATTTGAGCAACCGTCGGTAGCGTTGGTCCCAGTCCCGCTTTACCGCGCCAGGCGGCGGCAGCGCGGATTTAATCAGGCGGAATTGATTGCGCGGGCTGCGCTGAAAAATAATGCCTGCGGAGGCCGTTTTCGCCTATGCGCAAGTGCGTTGATCAGGCAGCGCGAAACATCGTCACAAATTGGCCTTACTCGCCATCAGCGTCGCGAAAATCTACGAGGCGCGTTCGCCGTTTCGGACCCTGAATTGGTTCGTGGGCGCGAGGTGCTGATTGTCGATGACGTTTACACGACCGGGGCAACGGCTTCTGAGTGTGCCAGGGTATTACGGCGTGCCGGGGCGAAGACCTGGGTCGCGACCGTGGCGCGCACCCTGAACAATTCTGCGCAGCACGCCGGAATTGAGCCCTCAGCGGTCCGTCCAGACGAGACTGCCGATACAGAAGACACGCTGGCTCGAGCGGTCGGCGGCTGACCTCGACGTACGGCGCGCGGCACGCATCTAAGCATCGCATAGGGGAAGTAAAAGCGCTGGCGGAGCAAGCAGCGGGAGAAGAAGACAAGATGTCCATCAGGAGCGAAGTCGGGTCGGGAACGACCAGCAGGCATGGCGGCAGCCTGTTTGCGGCTGCCGCGGTGCATCGTGACGACGACGGAAACTCATTGCACGCTCCCGTGCTGGTTCTCAACGCTTCTTACGAGCCCATCAACGTTTGCGCCGCCCGGCGCGCGCTCGTGCTGGTGCTCAAAGGCGTCGCCATGACGGAAGAAGAGAACGGGCACTTTCTTCACGCTGCGCGCGTAGCCATGCGTGTGCCTTCCGTGATCCGCTTGCTCGAGTATCGCCGCATTCCGCACCAGAGCCGCGCACTCTCTCGCAAGAACATCTTGTTACGCGACCGAAATACGTGCCAATACTGCGCGACGGTGCTGCCTTCGAGCGAACTGACGCTTGATCACGTAATCCCGCGCTCGCGCGGCGGGTCATCCACTTGGGAAAATCTTGTCGCCTGTTGTCACGCTTGCAACCGCCGCAAAGGGAACCAGTCTCCTGCGGAAGCGGGCATGAAATTAATGCGCGAGCCGCGCGCCTTCAATCTGCATACCAGCCGACACATCATGCGGCTGATGGGTCGAAGCGACGATAAGTGGAGAAAGTATCTGTTTTACTGAGGTCTCAAGGCTTCAGAGTTTCAACCCGCCTTGCACCTTGACTCACTGCGGCGTTTGCGGATTTGGCGTCGGGTTCGGCTTCTGTTGATCCGGGCTCGTCTTCTGATCCTGCGGCGCCTTCTGGTCCTGCGGATTTGCCTTCTCTACTTCCTTCCCGTTGTACAGAATCTTCACGCTCGATCCAAACCGCTTGTAGTCTTCATACTTCACGATTTCGCGAATGTGAATGTCGTTTAGCTGAAAATGCAGCGTGTCATCCGCGCGGGTATAGGTGGGGAACCAATATTTGCCATCGATCTGTTGCCGCCAGGTAGTGAACTTCGGATAGAGGTGTTCTGTTTTTCCTTTTTTGCGCTCTTCCGGCACGGCCTTGCCATAGGTTTTTACGATCTGGTAATCGTGATCGTCAACCCAGATACGCCCCTGAAAATATCGCTTTTTGCCTTCAATCTGCTTCGGCGAGATATCGAACACGTAGCAGTGCAGTTCATCTTCCTGCTGTTGCCCGACATAGAGAATGCTGTATTCGGGAATCTCGTCGCTGGTGAGCACAAAAGGCAGCCGGTGGCGAAAATCCTGAACGTCGCCCTCATCCAGCGAGAGCCCGCCCTGCTCCAGACTCGATTGCGGCGCAAACACCACGTTTTCAATGCGGTGTCCCTGATCGTCGAACAGGACATCGAACACTTCTCGATACTCGCCGGTGACCGTCGATCCGTCCAGGGTCATCACGTGGATGTCTTCCCGGTAGGTGTATTGATCGCGCGCTTCCTTGAACTCTTTTTCTTTTGTGGCAAATCGCTGGATCATTTCTTCAGGCGTGATGCCCTTGGGTTGGGCGCTTTCGAGCGGGCCCTCCTGTGCGGCCGCGGTAACAACCGCAAGCGTGCACGTGGCGATTACAACTAGCAGCGAAAGAACGCGCCTAGGCCGGATCATGGCTTTATTTTAGCGGATAACCGGGAAAGTGAAACCAACGAAGATTGCTTCTCTACTGCGAATGCCTGACCGCGGCAACCCTCCCTCGACCCCTCTCCGCTCAGTGAGGCCGAGGGTAGGGCGCTGCAGTTCTGCCGCATAGTTGGATGCCTTTTCATCGACGAGGTTGCCACTTGCGAAAAACTAGGCACTGGCACACGATGATCGCTACGGAATTTCCATAGGCTTGCTTAAATCAAAGACCTGAATTTTTCCGGAGATTTGTTCGGGCGAGAGATTACGTTGAGCGGGAATGAGTGTCGGCTCTGCCTGCGGGGCAAGTCTCGCGGAGCGGAGCGAGTGACCGCTGAGCGCTAGATGTAACCGGCCCATCCTGCTACACTCATCCGTTTGCCCAAAGTGGAGTCGAGACTCATAGCAGCCATTCGACTCAGGAGCCCATATGCGCCGCTTCTTTCTTGTTTTTCTTGCTCTCATCGCGTTCGGATTTTCCGCATTCGCCCAGACCAAGCATCCCTTCACATTCGAAGACATGATGAAGCTGAAGCGCGTCGAGGAGCCCGAAGTTTCGCCCGACGGTAAGTGGGTGATCTTCAGCGTGGTCGATGTCGATCTCGCCGCGAATACGAAGACGCCACACGTGTGGATTGTGCCGCTTTCCATGGACCATGTAGGGATGGCCGCCTCGGCTGTCCAGCCCTCCGAAGCCGGGCAGTCCCCGTCGGGCGAGCGCGAGATCATTGCCGGTCAGGACGCTGACCGTCCGCGCTGGGCGCCGGATGGGAAGCGGTTTGCATTTGTTTCGACGAAAGATGGCGGCTCGCAAGTGTGGATTGCGGATTTCGATCCAACGGCCGGTGCTGTGATCACCACACACAAGTTGACGTCGATTGTGACAGAGGCTGGCGGAGAGCTTTGGTCGCCAGACGGCAAGTATATTCTATTTACTTCAGACGTTTACCCT
>JASICF010000239.1 GCA_030044775.1 Candidatus Sulfotelmatobacter sp.
GGCCATCGCTGCCGTCGGCGGTTGCTTCGCCGCAGGCGTAAGCGGCGCGCCGCACATGCCGCAAAAGCGATTGCCTTCTCCGTTTTCGTTGCCGCATCTTGCGCAGCGCACGAACCCTCCTCAGCATTTTCTTTTCATTCTAAATGAATCCGCGCGATTTCCCGATGACCCGCCAAAATTCTGTGGGAGCCGCAAGCCCGGTGCCGGGGGCCCACTTCTCGCTTCTTTTGCGAGACGTGGGGATTTTGACATCGTCGGATGTCGTGGAGGACAGTGTCGCGGGTGCCCCATTTCAAGTCCTCTTTATGCTTTGATGGGGATTCTGCCTTTGGGTGGCGCAGCGGTTCACCGCTGCGATTGCCGCCAACAAGTATGTAGAACTGCCGGCGCTTCAGCGCCGGGATATGAAGCCTCAAAAGGGCGCGCCTTCCGGCGCGCCGAAAATGCCCCGTTGAGATGTCATTCCGAATCGCCGCGCAGCGGCGGTGAGAGCCTGCCCTGAGCAAGCGAGGCGCGCCGAAGGGAACCTGCTTCTGGTGGCGACCCGCGACCACCCGCGGGAGGATTCGCTCCGCGAATCGTCCCAACTAACCTTGACTCCACAATTAGAATAGAGGTAGAGGATTCAGCAAAGTTTTCTCACTCAGGCGGAGCCGCCATCGGCTCCGCCTTTTTGTTTCTCCAAAATTTTGTCCCAGAAAAGAGTCCAGATGTCCAAGCGCCTTTCTTCGTCTCGCTCGCCACAAAAACTCGCGCCGCAATCCGCCCAACACAATTCTCCCCAGCGAAAGCCAACCCTCCCCGGCCTCACCCGCCCCCGCAATACCAAGCGCACCGGAGAGCGCTCCGAAGCCGCCTTCCTCAACAGAGCCTCCAGCCTCGGCTTCGGCGTCGCCAAACCCTGGGGAGACAGTGAGCGCTACGACTTCATCCTCGACAATGGACGCCAGCTCATCCGCATCCAAACCAAAGCCACCAGCTCCCTCCGCGCCCGCGCCTACGAAACTCGCGCCACCTACACCACCGGCAAAGGACGCGCCGTCTACACCCGCCGCGACATCGACTTCCTCGTCGCCCACATTATCCCGCTCGATCTCTGGTATGTCATTCCCGTTGAAGTCTGCACTCCCGCGCCCATGCTTCGTTTTTATCCTCACCGCAAAGCCAAACAGATGCGTCTCGAAGCCTACCGCGAAGCCTGGCACCTGCTCGACCCTCCCGCCAACGCTCCCCCTCCACCACCCAACAGCCCCATCAGCATCTACGCCTCCGCCGATCCCGACTACCCGGACATATAAAAGATCATGTAGGGACAGCCGCCCTTCAGCGCCGCATGTGAGCTTCGTATCGGGGCACGCCTTCAGGCGTGCCGCAATCGCCCTATTGAGATGTCATTCCGAACCGGCGCAAAGCGGCGGTGAGGAACCTGCTTTTTCACGGCCAGCGCCCGAACAGTCGAGTGTCGGCTCTGAGCAATCGAGCGAAGCGAGAGCGTCGAACGGGGCCCTCGTCCCCGCACTCCAAAACTTTGTCATTCCGACACGCGACCGCAGGGAGCAAGGAGGAACCTGCTTCTGGAGCGCGCCGAAAATATCCGGCGTCATCCCGAAGGCCCGCGTTTTCAGGTAGACCTCTGGCTTCAGCCGGGGGCGCCGAAGGAGTCGGCCGAGGGATCTCGCGCGTACCGCGACCCGGAACCGGGTGAGGATTTTGCCTTTGGGTGGCGCAGCGGTTCACCGCTGCGACCGCCGGTCAACAAAATATGTAGAACCGCGGCGCTTCAGCGCCGGGCGTGCGCTTCGTATCGGAGCACGCCTTCAGGCGTGCCGATGTGCCTCCCACCACCCCAACCACCACTCGGGAGGATTCGCTCCGCGAATCCTCCCATGAAACCTTGTCATCCTGAGCGAAGCGGGACTTCGTTATGCGAAGCCCCACGAGTCGAAGGAGCTCGTGTTTCGCGCGATGGGTCTGACTTTTTAGCCCCGTACGGGCGATCGACAATAGCCCAGGACGTAAGTCCTGGGTAGCCACAACAAAAATGTAGAACCGCGGCGCTTCAGCGCCGCACGTGAGCTTCGTATCGGGGCACGCCTTCAGGCGTGCCAATCCGCGCCCACCACCCCAACCACCCGCGCGGGAGGATCCGCTGCGCGAATCCTCCCAGGAGGCGTTGCCATCCCGAGCCAACCGGAACGGACCGGCTCGTCGTACAAATCGCTGAAAATCCTGATTTCGCTTTTCCGAAGGGTCAGAATACTAGTCGGGTTTCAGAACAATGGCAGGCTACGGCTCAAATAGGACGCAATCTCGCTTGTACTTGCGTTTTCCGAAAACTATGATGGGCAGATGAAGAAAACTTCGCAGGAGAAGGAACAGCACTGGAGCAAGACCACCGCGATAGTCAACCAGCTTGGTGACGAGTATGGGAACTGGTACGGCTGGCCCGAAGGAGCAACGTTCGGTCGATACGTCGCCCTGGGCGAATACATCCTTGAGGAAACGCAGTCAGACCAGCCCCATGACAGGTGGCTGATGGAAGCGCGGGAGGCCTTTCTCAGGTGGAAGAAGGAGAATCCTCACATCTCGACAGCACCACCCAAGAATCGCAGGGCAGGATGATCTAAAGGGGCTGCTTCTCGACTTCGTTGTTTTGCCGCCGCCTCCACCATGACAGCAACCGCTTATGCCGAGGGGCGACGCTCAAGTAATATTCCTTCCCGCTGCTGTCCCAAGCGTACCAGCAGGCTACTTTGTCGAAATCAAGCGTCTCTTGATTCACGAATGCGGCCACGTATTTTCCTTCCGTTATTTCGCAGGGGAGAGGCGGCCGCACGTCGGGGAGATAATAATCAAGGATGGGTTCGCCTTTCTTTGTGAGCGGCCTCATTGCGAATCCCGTTATAGTGATCGGGCGTCGCCCGACGTTCGTCGCTGAAATGATCACCATCGTCATACCGTCATATCGCCGTCCCATGTTCGGCGACTTCATATTCTTCCGCACCTTCAGCTGCACTTTGGCACGATCCCGTAGATGGTTGATGACCTGCACGATGGCGGTGAGTGTAGAGAGAATTGCGCCGTAGATCGCGAGAACGACCGTTGTCGGAAAAGACATCGAGACGCGGAACGCCTCCTAGCCTGTAGAGATGTGGGGAGTTACGCCCCCTAGGCCCATGTGGAAATATAGCAGCTGTCTGAGCCCGAGTCTCCGGGGTGCCCCATTTCTCGCTTCCTTTGCGAGAAGTGGGGTCGCCAGGAAACCCTGCACGGCTACACCCGCTCCTTCCAGTAACCTGGTTTTCTCTTGCCATGTGCAACCGCAATGATGGTGATCACATCGGGATCGTCCAGATAAACAACTGAGAAAGGAAACCGCTGCAGCACAACTCGCCGCGTACCATATAAATACTTCGGCCAGCGCTGCGGCGCTTGCAAAATATCTTCTACCGCCGTATCAACATCTACCAAAAAGCCATGACTCGCATCCAGGCTGCGCGCCAAATACCAATTGTCAGCGGCTTCAATCTCGTTCCACGCCATTGCGTGAAGACGATTGGGCTTACCCCCGAACATCTCTCCGCCGCGCGTTTAACCGTTCCTTGAGTCTTTCGATTGGAACCGTCTCTGCTTTCCCCGACCGAATATCGTCTACGCGGCGTTTGATCTCATCCGCCCAAGCCGCTTCCGCTCCTTCTTCAGCCGGCTCGTCATTAAGACTCTCAACCAGACGATCGATCAACAACCCGCGATCCTGCGTGGAGAGTGCAAGCGCCTTTTCCAGCAGCTCTGAGACCTGCGAATTCATCCGCGCCATACCGGAATTCTACACCCGCAATCAACCCGATTCGCCGCGCGAAGCGCATTCGCCTCAACCGCCAGCCTCTTTCCTTTCAATACTTTACCGCCGTCCAATCCCCCTAATTCCCGCTAAACCCCGATTTTGCACCATCCACTGTGATCTTGGTGCGCAACTTCCTGCACTGCCATAACATACCCTCAGCCTAACTCTCAGGGAAACGTGTAACAAGCGAGCCGTTCAGCGCTTTTTCCCCAGCGAGGGCCACAGGTGTTTGTGGTTTTGAATTTCTTGCGAGTTCGCCATTGCGGCTCGCAGCAGAGAAGGTCTGACTAGCTAGAAGCTAGCAGCCAGGAGCCAGAAGCTTACATGCATAAGCCGATCAAGTACGTAGAAGCAGCCGCCGTCGCCACCGCCAAGGCAACCTGGGCGGTTTTCGATCGCCTCAA
>JASICF010000240.1 GCA_030044775.1 Candidatus Sulfotelmatobacter sp.
AAGCACCCTGAACCAATATTAGGAGAAAGGAACTAACGACTACGATTCATCGATCGCGCTTTGGGCAGAATCTTCCTCGGAAGGAGCGGTGTCTATCTTGTCGGGATCTATCTTGTCGAGAAATTGCTGCAACCGTTCCTGAACGTGACTATCCAGCGTAGTAAACTCGATGCCCATCCCGACCCCAGGATCACTTGCTCTTACCACCGCAGTGGTCTGCACCTTCTCCTCGTCCATCCAGAAGGTGATAGTGCCTTGCGTGCCGAGCGGCAGGGGAAGCAGTGTCTCAACGTAACAGCCGCGACCGCCAACGTCGGTCGCGTTCGTATTCATGCGCACGCGCTCGCTGTCGGCATAGCCGATCTGAACCGGAAACTGGATTTTGTGGCGGACAAACCGCCGCTTGACTTTTCCCGGGGCAAACGTGAGCTCTTCCGCGGTTGCCATATCCCGCCAGGGAATCTCCTGGCCTTGCAGAATCTGCACCCCAGCCTCAATCTTCCGTAGACTTCCGGCATCGCTTACCCACACCACTTTGAATCGAGCTTTTTTGTCGCCGTGTTTTATGCCGATGATGTCCCCGGTCTTCAGGGGATGGCTGATGCCTAATATTTGTGCACCTTCACTGCTGATGTGGTTAGCAACGGCATTCTGAGAGAAGGGATGAGCCTCGGCGTCCATACCCCACACGCGAACGTGTATCTGAGTTCCAGCCTGGATTTCCGATCTCTCTTCCATTTGAGTTACCTGAAAAAACTCTCATCATCATAACCTTGCTCGTGAAGACCCTACAGTTACTAATGTATGTGATTGGGGCTTTTAAAGTTCATGCACTTTCGGAGGCGCACGGTTACACCGCGTCGTGAGTCTCATTGCCAGCCGTTGCCCGATGGGCAGACCGCGCAACAGCTTTTCGCGCCGACACGCGCTGTCCTGGATTGTCCCTTCGGACAGTGACTTCAGTACCTTAGTATCCCGCGAATCAACACCTTATAATCGCCTCAAGAATCAGCAAGATCTGCGTTCCCAAAAGGGCTGGCGACGCATACACGCCGGCTGTCCTGGAGCGCCTCGATATCCATGGATCCGGTCTACGCAACCTCGATCTTTGTCCTGGGGCTGGCTTTCGGCAGCTTTCTGAATGTGTGTATCTATCGGCTGCCTTTGGGGTTGTCGGTAGTCTCTCCACGCTCGGCCTGCCCAGCGTGTAAGCGCCCGATCGGTCTCTATGACAATGTTCCGGTGCTCAGCTGGCTGATTCTGCGCGGCCGGTGCCGCCATTGCAAGGCGAGGATTTCGCCTCGTTATTTAGCAATCGAACTGCTCACCGCGTTTTTGTTTCTGGGATGCTACGCCTATTTCGGATTCACGCTGGCCACGCTGAAATATTGTGTTTTCGGATTCTTGCTGCTCGGCCTGATCTTCACCGACGTCGAAACCAAGTTGCTCCCAGACAAGCTGACGCTGCCCGGGCTTGCTCTCGGCATGGTTTTCAGTCTCGCTGTTCCGGTGCGCGATGTAGCTTCACAATTCCTGCCGGGCGTGGTGAACCTGCCGTTCAGCGACGCAATTGCCGGCCACCTGTTTTCCTTCGTCGATTCCCTGCTGGGGGCGGCGGTTGGAGCCTCATTTATTTATGGAGCGGGCGCGGCTTACTTGCGCTGGCGTGGAACCGAAGGCATGGGCTTTGGCGATGTGAAGCTGATGGCCATGGTTGGCGCGTTTCTGGGAATGAAGCTAACGATTCTTACGATTTTCGCCGCTTCTCTCGCAGGATCATTCTGCGGGCTGGGGACGGTGCTCATCGTATGGATCAAGCGAACACATCGCTTTCGCCGGAGGCTGGCAAGCCTGCAGGCGCGGCGGCGTGGATGGCAATCCGCCCAGATCGTCTACCGCCATTACCAGATGCCTTTTGGAGTCTTTCTGGGCACGATGGCACTGATGGCGCTGTTCTTCGGCGATCAGTTCTTGAATTGGTATGGGAGATTCTGGTGGTGAAACTCCTGACCAATCCGCTGGTGTTGCGCTGCGCCATGGTGCTGTTCGCGGCGGCCATTGGTTTTGTTCTGGCGATCCGGAGCATGCGCGCGGTGCGGAAGAGCATCGGCGTAGAAAGTGATTTCGAAGCTACAGCCGCTCCCACACTGCAAAATCTGCCCCTGCATCTCTACAACACGGTCATTCAGCAACTGAAGCAGCAGAAACACGAGTTGCAGGTAAAGACAATGGCCGAACAGCGGCGTGCCCGAACCACAGAGAATTTCAGTCAGACCGTGCTTTCGAATCTTTCTTCGGGAGTGCTCGTGTTTGGCGCCAACGGACTGGTAAGGCAGGCAAATCCCGCGGCCAAGAGGATTCTGGGTTTCAGTTCTCCCTCGGGCATGAGTGCCGAAGATATTTTTCGCAAAGCGGAGGTTTGCTCAGGTGATCGGTCCGGTGCGCAAGGCTCCGGTGTGCGGCTTACCGAAGAGGTGGAGGCTGTGTTGCGCGGCGGCAGTAAATCGCGGCAGGTGGAAGCGGATTACACCGCACCTGCTGGCGAAAGCATGCGCCTGGCGGTAACGATTTCGCCGGTGCCATCCGTGGATGGCAACCTGTTGGGCGTTGCGTGTCTGATCGGCGATCGCAGCGAGTTTGAGCGTATCCAGCACCAGCAAGAGCTTCAGCGAGAAATTTCGGCAGAGATGGCGCTGGAGTTGCGCACTTCTCTGGCAACCATCACCGGCTACGCGCAGCAACTGGCTCGGAGCCGCGATGTTGAACTGGCTTCCGAATTGGCGGCCGATATTGCCGATGAAGCGGCCCGCCTGGACCGCCACATTGGAGGGTTCCTGGCGGCGCGGCGTGCTGCCGCAAGCACAAAGAGTTGAGTGAATCGAGGATGAAACTATGAAACGCATCACCTACGTGGGTTCGCATTTCGCATTCCGTTTCGCGCTGGGCTTGTTCTTGCTTGGCTCGTCCATGCTCAGCCTCAGAGCCAGCGCGCAGACTTCCGCCCCTCCGCCGCCAACCGCAGGGCAGTCCCAGGCCCAGCCGCTGGGAGATATTGCCCGTAAAGTCGCCCACAAGGATGCGGATTCAGCGAAGCCCAAACCCAAGGTCTTTGACAACGACAACCTGCCGACGCAGGACAAGATTTCCGTGGTTGGCCAGTCCGGGGATACGAGTAACGTTGCCTCCAATGCGGATGCGCAAGCTGCCGCCGTGGCAAATCCTGCGAAACCGGCCCCCGGGGACGATCAGTCAAAGAAGCAGGCCGAATGGAAGGAGTGGCAGGGGAAAATAACAGCGCAGAAAGAGCAGATCGATCTGGCCGGTCGCGAACTCGATGTCTTGCAGCGCGAATATCAGTTGCGCGCCGCAGAAATGTATGCTGATGCCGGCAACCGCCTGCGCAACTCCGGCGAATGGGATAAGCAGGACTCAGACTACAAGCAGAAAATTGCCGACAAACAGAAAGCCGTCGACGACGCCAAGCAGAAGTTGACAGATATGCAGGAGCAGGGCCGCAAGGACGGTGTTCCTTCGAGCATGCTCGACTAACCCTCGGGGCAGCAGCCTTGTCAGCTATTCATTGCCTTCCGGAGGCGCACAATCTGCTTCTGGTGATGTAATCCGTGCAGCAGGTGGAACTTTCTCCATTGCGCGCCGGTAAGCGGCCCCAGAAAGGGATGATCGAGCAGCGGAGTGCCGCTTCCAAAGCGCTCCTCCGCTCGCGTGATGATTTCATCCAGGGCAGCGATCTTGTGCGTGTAACCGTTCTGTACTTCCTCTCGGGGCAGTCCTTTCGGCCGGGTTGGTACCGGGGCGTCGCGTCCCGAGGGCAGATAATCGAAAGCGAAAACGAACCATGCCCGGAAACGCGCTTGCAGAGACCCGGGCGTCGGAGGAGGATTTCCGGCCTCCAACATTTTTTGGAACCCCTTGGTGGTGCCGGTATAGCTCAGATACAAATGCTCCAGAATTTCAGCAGCGCACCATTTATTTGGCGGATGCCAGCTGAATTCCTCAGCGGACATGCCATCTAAGGTCGTTGCCAGGCTTCGCTGTAATTGTTCAAGCAGAGGATGCATAAACCGTCACTCTCGCGCATCGCGCGCTTCAGGTAGAATGTTGCCCGATCATCAAGAACATTTTCGTTATACAGGAAGGATTGCGATGAACACGCAGGACTTCGTTCCCGCAGAAACCGCAGTTGCGGGCGCAGGCGTCGCCGGCACTACCCGAGTTCGAGGTCTTCGAGGCAAACGCTTTTCCCCCGCGAAAATACTGGCGGCGATCGCTTTGCTTACATGCCTGATGCTGACATCGGCGTGCGAATCGAATCCGCCGCAATCGAGCGAGGCCAAACCCGAGGTCAAGCCCACCGATCTGTTGACCGCGCGCGCTGCGTTTCAGAAACTTTTTATCGCCGCGCGTAATTATGCCGCAGACGTGAAGCCGTTCCGTATCGAGTCGCTTCTCACCACGGACGGGAACGGCCACGACGGAAAATCCGCCGTCTGGCGCGTCAGTTTTGCGTCGGCCATGCAGCATGGCGTCAAGCCCTTCATCTGGTCGGGCAGCAATGCCACGGACGCCCCCAGCCGCGGCGTCTCGCCAGGCAACGAAGATACCTACAACCCCAACAATGCCTCCACACAGGTTTTTGATGTTGCATTCCTCAAAATCGATTCCGATCAGGCGTTCACGGAAGCACAGAAACACGGCGGCGACAAGCTTCTCGAAAAAGATCCCTCCACGCCCGTTCTCTACATTTGCGAATGGAACCACAATACCAACGAACTGGTCTGGCATGTGATTTACGGCGAATCGCGCGAAACAGCAAAGCTGACGGTTTCGGTCAACGCGACGAGCGGCGTGTTTATGCGGGTAGAGAAATAGGCGGAACAATCGGTTGGCGCGGGAGGCAAGCGGAAGCATTCCGCTCAAAGAATTGTACGATGGCAGTTATACACGATGCATGCGATTGGGGCCCTGCAGTGATCTTAATAGTGGGGAGGCGGGCCGTTGCCAAGACAGGCGGACCCTCAAATAGAACAGCGCATTCTGGATGCGGCTTGCCGGCTGTGGTCGCGCGGCGGGGAAAAAACCCTGACCATGCGCGGCATCGCCAAAGCCGCCGGGACCACCACTCCAACCGTTTATGAGCGGTACCGCGACCGGGAGGATATTCTCCGGGCCGTGAGGCTGCAAACCCGCATGGAGCTTCTCACTGCCGTGAGCCCGACGCGCTCGCTGGCGCAGGCCTGCAAAAAATATCTGGAGTTTGCCATGGCGCACCGCCACGCCTACGAAGTGCTGTTCGATGGATTTGCCGAGCCTCCGTCCCTGCACGAACCCTGGCCAACCTTCAACCTCATGCGGCTGCGCGTGGCGCAACGGCTGGGAGGCCCGCCGCGCAAGCACACACGCCTGATGCTCTCGCTATGGTCGCTGATGCATGGCACGGCGATGCTGATGATCCGCGGCGGGGTGAGCGAACCTTTGCACGCCCAAATGATTCACGCTTGCCTCGATGCGATAGAAGCCATCATGCGGGCAGCGGAAGGACCGGACCGCAAACCGCATTCCGGGCCGAAATGGCCCGCCGGATTAATTCTGGGCGAGGCCGCGGAAAGCAAGATCAGCAGGCGCTGAATTTGGGCAGGCAAGCGGTTTTGCCCGAGAAGATTCTACTTTCCCGACGTCTCCGCGGTGAGCCGCGCAATCGCCTTCTCGGCTTCGTTTGCTTTTGGCCCGTGCGGCAGGATTCTCAAATAGCTCTGGTATTCGGCGAGGGCATCGTCGAAAATTCCGAGTTTCTCCAGGCAGGTTGCCAGACGGATCGTCGCCTCGGCGTCGTTGTCTTTATAGAGCAGCGCATCACGGTAGCGTGCTTCAGCGGCGTGATAGTTCTTGCGGCGGAAATAAAAATCTCCTACCTCGACGTCTTTGGCGGCCTTGTGCGGATCCCAGGCGTGCAGCTCGGTGACTCCACGGGTTGATTCGGATTCAGCTTCAGCGTTGGCTACGGCCTGAGAGCTCTCCGGGTGTTTCTTGGCGTCGTCTGCTGGAGCGGTCAGGTCGACGGGCGCGTCCTTGCTGGAGCTTTCTCCTACCGCAGGACCGAGATCTTGCACCTGAACTTCGTCGTCGCGCGGAGGCGGCTGATTCGGCACCTCATGAGGGGTTGCGGAACTCCCATTCTGCGGCGAGGAGTTCGCAGGGGACGATGCAGACTGGCCGGAGCCAGCGGCAGCACCTTGATCGGACGATGGCGCGGGCGCGGACGGAGGCGAACCTTGCTGCGGCGGATTCTGTTGCGACGAAACTGGTTGGGAAGGAGCTTGCTGCGAAGAGGTTTGTTGCGTGGAGTTCTGTTGCGTAGGAGTTTTCTGGGAAGGATCCTGCTGCGCAAAAGCGGTGGAACTCAACGTGAAAATCAACACGTACAACCGGAGACGCATATATCCCCATTTTACCGGGGACAGTCAGAGTTTAAAACAAGCAGCGACTTTGCAGAAAAAAGAGCCACTCAACCCTGTAGTTGAGCGGCTCAGTTTGGCGAATCCTCCTGGGGAGGGAGGAAACGTAGTGACATCCGAACATCACATTGAAGACGGATTATTTTGCCCGGCTGTAGCCGGGGCCGTATCGCTCACCTGGTTGGTCATGAGCCGGACGTCCACCCGGCGATTGTCGGCCCGACCGGCCGCGGTCTTATTGGATTCGATCGGCTTATCTTTTCCCAGTCCGATGACATAGATTTTGTGGGCCGGCACGTTGTACTTTGACGCCAGATACTGAATTACCGAATCCGCCCGGCGCTGGCTCAAGCCGTAGTTATACTCGTTGGAGCCGACCGAATCCGTGCTGCCTTCCAAAGCGATGATGTATCCCTTGGTACTGGCGATCGAACCGGCAAGCTGATCGAGAGCGTCTTTCGCTTTGGGGGTCAGATTGTCCTTATTGAAGCCGAACTTCACTGAAGTCTCCGCCACGGCGTGGTAATTGTCGAGATTCTCGACCGTATTGCTAAGGACACCGACGCGGCCGTTGGCGGCATCTGCGGTCTGCTGCGCCGTAGTCGCGGTCTGATTCGCGGCCTGCGCCTTCTGTTCTACATCAGCAGTCTTCGCGTTCACGGCGGCGATGCCAGCCTGCGCGCGCGCATCGACATCTTTAATCTCTTTGCTGTTCTGTGCCGTCATATCATCAAGTTCATTGGTCTTGTTGATAAGCGGTGTGGTCTGTTGCTTGACATAATTCTTGGTGGTGCAACCGACCGTCGCAACCATCGCGGCTGCCAATAGAATCGACAACGAAGCGCGGGTCATCATTGGAGCTCCTTCATATCGTTCATAATTTTTCTCAATGCAATCTTAAATTCCGATAGCATTAATGCCTGGGACAGAAAACCCGGGAAGGGCAACCTACCCATTCCCGCCAAGTACTTTTGCACGGCAGATGCCAGTTGGCCATACAGTTTTTTCCCTATATAACTATACAGTTTTTCAATAACTTAGAAAGATAACGACAAGAAACGCGCAAGCCTGGGTAGACACAAAAGACGAAAAAAGCCAACATCCGTCATGGAAAATTTATACGGTAGCGGCGCAGCGGGGAGCGTCCAGCTCGTACTGGAAACTGCCCGGCTGAAGCTGCGTACTTACTCGAAGACCGACATTGCCGAGCTGGTCCCGCTGATCGGAGCACGCGAGGTCGCGGCCACAACGCTGCGCATTCCCTATCCATACTCCGAGAAAGACGCGATTGAATTCATCGCGGCCTCGGAGAGCGACTCGGAGCGTCGTCTCGCCATTATCCAGCGTACTGACGGGCGGCTCATCGGCGGGGTCGGGTTGCGCCTGGCGTCGCAGCATCAGCATGCCGAACTCGGTTATTGGCTAGGAGTGCCCTATTGGGGTAAGGGTTATGCGACGGAGGCGGCACGCGAGATGTTACGTTACGGATTTGAGGATCTTCATCTGCATCGCATTTTCGCGTCGCATTTCAACAACAACCCGGCGTCTGGCAGAATTCTAAAGAAACTGGGGATGCGCTATGAAGGCTGCCAGCGAGAACAGTTTCGCAAGTGGGATCAGTTTCTCGATTCCGAGCTCTATGGAATGTTGCGACAGGAATGGGATGCCGCCAAGTAAGAAAGACGGCGCGCAATGAGTCGGGCAGGCGAATCTCACGGCCGTGTCCTAATAGTAGGACACTACCCACGGCCACCGCTTGATTCCCGGGAACAGTGGCCAGCTTGCCTCACGATGAGTTTTTCCGATACGCCGGCGTTCGGCTAGCTCGGGCGGCAATATGATCTAAGCTGTGACCTCGCCGCCAGGGGGTCCGTAAAATACGCGCCACACGGCGAAATCCCTCGAAGTGTCTTCGATTTGATGCTCAATCCCT
>JASICF010000241.1 GCA_030044775.1 Candidatus Sulfotelmatobacter sp.
TTCTTGAAGATGGGCGGAGGGAGAACGCTGGCGAGAACTATAGGATCGAGGTAACTCTGATGGTTGGAGCAAAGAATGTACGCTCCGGTTTGCGGCAGCTTCTCTATGCCGGTTACGCGCAAACGAAAACGGTCGAGTGTGATCATCTGAATCAGGCGCGACACCAAATACCAGAATGTGCCGTACACCTGATGCGGCCGAGCGAGCGGGTCGACTTCGCTGGGATCGGCTGGGTCGGCGAATACCGCTTTCCACCCGGCAAAAGTCGCGGTCGTAGCGGGGGTTGCTCCGGTCGAGGCGCTTTGCAGAATGGCGTCGACTAAGTCGCGAATCGTATAGATTTCCGCGAGTTGCGACTCGGAGACATCGCCGCCGAACTGTTGCTCGATTTGGCTGAGGAGTTCGATGCGCTGCATCGAGTCGAGGCCGAGATCGAGTTCGAGGTTGTGAGACGGGCGCAAAGATGATGGCGGCTTGCCGGTTTGTACGGCGATCCCGTTGAGCGCCCGCTGTGCATCGGGACGGTCGAGCCAGGAAGTTTCGTCGGCGGAGAGCGGACGCTCGCCCGGAAAACCGGAATCATCGGCCACGTTATGCGCGGTGGCTTTCACCCGTTTTTCTACTTCAAAGCGTTTAATTTTTCGTGTGGTGGTTCGGGGCAAATCTTCCTGCCAGATCTCATAACTGCCGATTCGCTTGGTGGAAGCGATCTGCTGAGATAGGCTTTCAATATCGAAGCGGATGACTTCCTTCGCGTTGACGATTTTCTTTTGGCGAAGCACATCGAAGTTGGGCACGATTACCGCATGCAGGCGATCGCCCTCGCCGGACTGGCCTTCGATACCCATGACGGCGAGCTCTTTAATATAAGGAGATTTCAGATAGTGCGCTTCCACTTCCTCGGGGTAAATATTTTTCCCGTTGCTGAGGACGATGATTTCTTTTTTGCGGCCGGTGAGGAACAGATTGCCGTGAGAGTCGAAGTATCCGAGATCGCCGGTGTAGAACCAGCCGTCGCGGAGAACCGCTGCCGTCGCATCGGGACGGTTCCAGTAACCTTTCATAATCACGCCGCCGCGCAACGTAACTTCGCCAACTGCGGGAGAGTTTTCGTCAGACCCGGGATTGGAGATGGATGCTTCGACGATTCTGGCTTCAACTCCTTTCATCGCTTTGCCGACCGAGCCGATCACGTTGCTGGATGGCGAATTCGCGAACACAGCCGCCGTGGTTTCCGTGAGGCCATACGCCTGCAAGATATCGATCCCCATGGCATATAAATCGTTGGCGATGGCGGGATCGAAACGCGATCCTCCGGTGACGAGATAAAGCATTTTCGTGCCGAAGATCGCATGAACGTTGCGAAAGAAAACCGAGCCGGCGTTCAGCCCAACTTTGCGGAGGACGCGGTTCAGGTTCATGAGCGCGCGCAGAAGCGTTTGCGCGGCCGTACCTCGCTTCGCGACTTCCTCGAAAATGCGCTGGTGAATCAAATAAAAAAACTGCGGCACTACGGCAAACGCGGTGATGTTGCGTTCCTGCAACGCTCGCAGTAATTGTGTTGTGTTGAGAGTTTCGAGATAGCAGACGCGCGCGCCTTTCACCAGAGGCAACATCAGATTGGCCATGAGCGCGAGAACGTGGAACATGGGCAGGACGCCGAGCAGAGCGTCGGAGGGGCCGAGGTCGACCCAATTGAACACGGCTTGTACTTCGGCGAGAAGGTTGGCGTGGGTGAGCATGACACCCTTGGGATCGGCCGTAGTGCCGGAGGTATAGAGCAAGGCGGCGAGATCGTTGGGCTCGTCGGGGACACGCTGAAAATCCTGCGGTCCGCCTTCGAAAATTGTCGCCAGAGTTGCGAGCCAATCTGATTGCGCGGCGGGTGAATGCATGTGCTCGGAATCCATGAGCACGAGACCTACATTTGATCCCGCGACCGCTTTTCGTGAAACCTCCGCGTGTCGCGCGTCGCAGAAAAGAGCGAAAGCGCCGCTATCGTTCAACAGGCGATTGAGCTGATCTGCATGTAATGCGGTGTCGAGCGGAACGGCCGCGCACCCGGCTGCGATTATGCCCAGAAAAGCCGCGACCCAGTGTGGATCGTTATCAGCGAGGATCGCAAGGCGCGAGCCGCGAGGGAAACCGCTTTCGGCGATCCAGCGGGCGATTGACTCAGCCATCCTGCGCAACTCGGCATAGGTACAGCGATCCTGCGCGGCGCCGTTGGGACTGTTGCGGTCATTGCGATCGTTGGGCTCATGGCCGCGGTCCTGACGCTGAATTTCGAGTGCGACATTGTTGGGCCACCGCTCGGCGCACTCGACAAAACAGTCATAAAATGTGGGCATGGTTCGTGGCGAATATACACCAAACGCAGATGGCGGTACTTCCCGTTCCTCCTTTACTTCCGCTGCATCTAATTATGCTAGGCTAACTAGGAATAGGCTGCGCAGACCGCTTTTCTGCTAAGGATTTCAGAGATTGATTAACACCTTCTTCGGCAAGATTTTCGGAACCAAAAACGAGCGCTACGTCAAGAACAAGATGCCGACGGTCGCGGCGATCAATGCGCTCGAACCCCAGATGCAGAAACTGACTGATGCCGAGCTGCGCGCAAAAACGGACGAGTTCCGGCAGCGAATTCAGGAACGCTTGAGCAGGGTGAAAGGCCCCGCGCCTGAGACCGAACCAGGCGAGGAAGACGATTTCGACCGCGTAAAGGCATTCGAGAAAGAGCAATATGACGCGCTGCAGGAAGTTCTGGAAGACATTCTGGTGGAGGCGTTCGCGGTGGTGCGCGAGGCCGGCCGGCGCGTGCTCAATATGCGTCACTTCGATGTGCAGTTGATTGGCGGGATGGTGCTGCACTCGGGCAAGATTTCCGAAATGAAAACCGGCGAGGGCAAAACGCTGGTGGCCACGCTGCCGGTTTATCTGAACGCCTTGAGCGGCCGCGGCGTTC
>JASICF010000242.1 GCA_030044775.1 Candidatus Sulfotelmatobacter sp.
GCTTTAGAGTCGTTTATTGAAGGAAAGGTTGAACTCGCTCAGGCCGTCCTGGAAATGGATAATGTGATCGATCGCATGAAGGATGACGCGTTTATTCAGCTGGTAAAAACCATGAACCAGCGCCCTGAAGCGGTGCGGCAAGCGCTGGACGCGTTGTTGGTGGCGCGCAACCTGGAGCGAGTCGCCGACCACGCGACGAACATTGCGGAGGACGTAATCTTCTGGGTCCAGGGCTCCGATGTGCGGCACAACGTGAACGCCGAAGAGCATGAACACGCTCCGGGCCGTCCCGGACCGGTGCGCGCATCGGGCGGACTCGACTGAGTCTGAATTCCGGTTCCTTTGACCGGAATACGCCAATCGATTAGTCTCGTCTCTTCTAATCCTTATTGTTTTTCATCGTTCGATTTCGATGCGGAGGTCCTGTGCGCCGAATTTCCCGCACGATCTGGCTAGTCGCTTTTGTGACGCTTTGCTTTGCTGTCTCTGCTCAAGAAAGTGGGCCCGGCAAGTCTCCCTCCGGCAAAACCTCCTCCGACAAGACTTCTATTTCTCTGCCGACGAGCAAGATGTTGACAACGCCGTCCCCCGGTCGCATCGGAGCGACGAATGGCTTTCCCGCGACCATCGCGCTCAGTCCCGATGAGCACTACGCGGCTCTGTTGAACGATGGCTATGGTACGCAGAAGGATCTGGCGACGCAGTCGATTTCGGTGCTCGATCTTAAGAGCAATCAACTCTCGGATTATCCCGACCAACGATTCAACGAGGACGTACATCAGAGCTATTTTTTCGGGCTGGTGTTTGGCTCTGACGGGAAGCACCTGTATGCGTCGGTCGGCTCAATCACCGATCCGACCGGACAAAAGCGGGGAGATACGGGAAACGGCATTGCCGTCTACCGCTTTACTAACGGTCAAGTGTCGCCCGAGCGATTCGTCGCGATTGCGCCACAAGCGCTCGCGGTGGGAAAGAAAGTTGCGGTCGAGTTGCGCAAGACACCACCAGGAAGCGCTATCCCTTATCCCGCCGGCTTAGCGCTAGTTCCGGGAAAAACCGGTGATCGCCTGCTGGTGGCGGATAATCTTTCGGACAATGTCGTATTACTCGATATCGCGAGCGGAAAAATCCTTGAGCGCTTCGACCTCAGCACCAACGAACTGGTGCCATCGTCGTTTCCCTACACGGTTGTTGCAACGCGTGATGGACGCCGCGCCTGGTGCAGTTTGTGGAACGCCTCGCAGGTGGTGGAACTGGATTTGACCAGCGGAAAGGTTGTGCGCTGGATCAAGTTGCAAGAGCCTGCGAGCCGTATTGCACCTGGCTCGCATCCGACGGCCATGCTTCTCAGCCGTGATGAGAACCTGCTGTACGTTGCGTTGTCAAACGCCGATGCTGTTGCCGCAGTCTCGACTAACGACGGAGAAGTTGTGGGACTATTCAGCACCATCGTTAGAAATCAAGAGTATGCCGGCACTTATCCCAGCGCCTTGGCGCAATCGAGCGATGGCACGCGCGTATTTGCGGCGGATTCGTCTTCGAATGCGGTTGCGGTGTTTGACACTTCGGAGTTGATCAACCATACTCCGCATGCGCGCGCCCAAAACGCCACATCCGCTCTCGGTTTTATCCCCACCGATTGGTACCCGAGCGCGCTCGCGGTGCACGGCGATGATTTGCTCATCGCGACGGCGAAGGGAACCGGCACCCGGCCAAACCCAGGCAAAGGAGAGACGCCATGGGAGATACGACATCACGAGCACCCCTATATTCCCACACTGCTGTATGGATCGTTAGCACGGTTGAGCATACCGTCGACTCTGGCGAAGCTCGAAGAATTAACGCAAACTGTTGAACGCGATAATCTGCTGCACAGTAGTCCCGGGGTCATTCAATTTCCGGGCGGGGGAAACCCAATCAAGCATGTGATCTATGTGATCAAGGAGAATCGCACCTACGATCAGATTCTCGGCGATCTTAAGGCCGGTGACGCGAAGATCGGAAACGGCGATCCGTCGCTGACGCTCTACGGCGAAGAGATCACACCGAACGAGCATCAGCTGGCATTACAGTTTGGCGTGCTCGACAATTTCTACGACAGCGGAGAAGTTTCCGGCGACGGGCATCAATGGTCGACGGCGGCGATTACGAGTGATTACAACGAAAAAACATGGCAGATCGCGTATCGGGGCAAGGAGCGAACGTACGATTTTCAGGGTTCGGTCGCGGGAGAATATGCGATGGACCATCACGAGCCCGATATCGACGATCCTTCGACGGGATTCATCTGGGACAACCTGGCCCGCCGCGGCCTGAGCTACCGTGATTATGGCGAATTTGTTGACGCCGAGTGGTGCAACAAAATTCGCAAAGCGGAAACGCCGCAGGAGGGAACTCCTTCCGGGCTTGAGGTTCCTTGCCCACGCACAGAGGTCAACCAGGGCGAACAACTGGAGTCGAACGTCGGCGATCCACACGGCGGCGCAAGCCCGTTCCCGTGGGCGGTGCCGCTGTTCAAACAAGTAAGAGCGACCAAGCCGGTATTGCGCGATCATTTCGACCCGCTCTTTCCCGATTTCAACACGGATTATCCCGACCAGCTTCGAGCGGATGAATTTCTCAACGAGTTCAGCGCTTACGTGCGCGCCCGCAAGGAGAACGAAAGCGCGGAGTTCCAGCTACCCTCTTTTGTGCTGCTTTATCTTCCCGACGATCACACGGGGGGTACGCGCCCGGGGCATCCGCGTCCGGCGGCCTCAGAGGCGGATAACGATCTTGCCGTCGGCCGCGTCGTTGATGCTGTCTCGCACAGCCCCTACTGGGATGACACGGCGATCTTTATTCTTGAAGATGACGCGCAGGATGGCGGCGATCACGTGGATGCACACCGCTCGATTGCGTTTGTGATCAGCAAGTATTCACCGGGATCGGCGGCTGCCCCACATGTCGACCAGGGTTTTTACACGACCGTAAATATGGTTCATACGATGGAGGTGCTGCTCGGTCTTCCGCCGATGAACCAGAATGACGCCTACGCCCCGATCATGGTTCCGATGTTTTCCGGTTCCGGCGACCAACCCCCGTACAAAGCCGACCGCCGGAATCTTCACAATGGATTGATTTACGAAACCAATCGGCGCGATGCCACCGGCGCCAGCGAATCAGCAAGAATGGATTTCTCCCACCCCGATGCGGCAGACGCCGGTAAATTGAATGAAATCTTGTGGCGCGATCAAAAGGGCAATGTGCCTGCGCCGTTGCCGAAGCATACGGTTGTTCACGCGGACGGCGAGTAGCCGAACCAATTTTTCATCCCTAGCGGCGCCCGCGGGATGCCGGATTGGATTCGGAACGGGAATGCGTTTCCCGGCCTTCCACAATCGGGAACTCTTTAGTTTCTGAACTCCTTGAACCTCCTGCCGATAAATTTCCCATGGCGGCAGGTATGCCAGAGCTGCGCACGCCGGTCATGATTCTGGTCGACGTGTCATGGCAGGAACTCGATGGAGTTCCGCAGAAAAGCCGCGCCTGCATGGAAGACAAATCTGCCGGCGGGGCGCGAATCCGAGTCAAAACGCCAATCGCTGCGGGATCGTGGTTGAGCATTCAGTGGCGTTTCGAGCAGTTTGTGGGCATCGCCAAATACTGCCGGCGGGAAGGCCGGGAATATGTCGTCGGCATTCAGCGGCAGGATGCGAGTGACTCATCGTCAGACCGGGTCGAGGCAGAGACTGCCGGCATGCTTCCGACTTTAACCGGAACGAACCCGAAAGCGGATGATTGCGGTCATGGCCAACAAGGACCCGGCCGCAGGGATTCACCGCCAGTAGGCGAGAGCCCACCGCGAAATCCGATCGCCGGAAGCCGAGAAATTGTTGACCGCCAGAAAAAAGTTGAAGCTAACCCGCTGCTGCAGTCGGCGAGCCTGATGCAGACGCCCGTCCGGCGGCCGAATCAGCGCGTGGGCTTTCGCTCTGAGGTTCCTGGACGCCAGTTTTCTCGGCGCCACGCAGGCGGCCGGGAGCGTCCGCACGGCTCGGGACGTGAGGAGTTCGCAGCCTCTCGCCAGGCTGAACTCGAAAGGGAAGGGATTTCTGCGCGAAAGGCGATTGACCGGGAAAGGAAACCTATGGCACGCAAATGGCTCGGACTAGCACCCTGGCGCAACAAGCAGGATGATTTTGCCGCAAGTGAAAAAGAGAACTCTACGACCGAGGAAGCCCCGAACCACGACGAGAGCGGAAAAAGCGCCAGCGCGAAGGAGAATCGTATGCATCTATCTCAATCGGCTCAGAGCACGGAAAAGATTGCGACCATTTCCGCGCGCGAAGTGCCTACGTTCCAGGTCGAGCTGCTGCCGATGGAAGACATTTATCGCACGGCCGGCATCGTGAGCCCGCGCAAAGGTTACAGCGTGACGAAAGTGGTCGAGATGCTGAACAGCGAGCACATTCGCGGGCTTTCGAAAGAAACCAAGCGGGCTGCATTGTTGATGGCGCTGGATGCGGCGGGAGTCACGATCGAGCAGGTGCAGCGCGACGCGAAGTCGCGGCAGAGCGCTCTCGATTCCTACGAAACCGAGCAAAAAAAGCAGGCGGAGGCCGAGTGGGGTCGAAAGGCTGAAGAGATCGCTCACATTCAGGCGGAACTGGAAAGCATCAAGGCGCATTACACGGCTCGCATCAGCCGCAACATGGAAGCTCTGGCGCGCGACAAAGCCAGATTCAATAGCTGGGTGACGACCAAAGAGCAGGAATCGCAAAGCATGGCAGAAGCGTTGGAATTGGGCCTGAAAACTCCTGTCTCGGAACCTGCGACTGCCGCGCCGCGCGAGATTAACCTGCCGGCCAAGGCGGCTGCAACTGCGGCAGGCGCGGCCGGCTCCAAGCCGATGTAGGCCCGCGTCCTGCGACGTTGCGCCTCGTAAAACCGGGAGGGTTATCGGACCAGCAGTAGTAATTTTCCACCAACTTGGCCGCTTGTGATGCCGGGCTTTAAACTGAATACGTGAAGATTGCGCTTGGGCAGATCAATCCTACGGTCGGGGACTTCTCGGGCAACGCCGCAAAAATGATCGAGTTTTCCCGTCGCGCACAAGCGAGCGGCGCGAGCCTGATTCTTTTTCCCGAATTAGCGGTCTGCGGTTATCCGCCGCGCGACCTGGTGGAGCGGCCATCGTTTGTAGCTCGCAACCGCGAAACGGCCGAGCAAATCGCCGAAGCTACGCGCGGAATGAAGGTGATTTGCGGGCTGGTGACTCCGGCACAATCGGAGACCGGAAAATCGGTGATGAATTCAGCCGCGCTGCTGCAGGAGGGAAAGATCGCGTTCCTGCAGTCGAAGATGCTGCTGCCCACCTACGATGTCTTCGACGAAATGCGAAATTTCGCCCCGGCGAAAGGCCAGAGCCTGTTTTCACTAAACAATGACCACGTTGCGCTGACGATTTGCGAAGATGCCTGGAACGATAAGCTGTTCTGGCCGAAGCGCCTCTACACGGTCGATCCGATCGAAAAATTAATTACCGCGGGCGGGAATCTTGTTCTGAATATTTCGGCCTCTCCGTTCTGGATCGGCAAGCGGGAACTGCGGCGTGACATGCTGGCTTCGATCGCACGACAGCACAAAGTCCCCGTCGCGATGGTGAATCAGGTCGGCGGCAATGACAGCCTGGTATTCGACGGTTCCAGCATCGTTCTCAATGCGGAAGGCGACATTATCGCGCAGGGGCGCTCCTTCGAGGAAGATTTGATTTACTTCGATTCCGAGTCGCTTGCAGGAGATGTGCACGAGCAGATCGAGGGCGATGTGGCGAGCGTGTATGCAGCGCTGGTGTTGGGTACGCGCGACTACATGCGAAAGTGCGGATTTCAAAAAGCGATTGTCGGGCTGAGCGGCGGGATCGATTCGGCGCTAACTGCGGTGATTGCCGTCGATGCCGTGGGCGCGGAAAACGTGATCGGAGTGGGAATGCCGGGGCCGTATTCGTCTCCGGGTTCAATCGAAGATGCGCGCGCACTGGCGGAGAATCTCGACATACGATTCGAACTGCTTTCAATCAATTGCGCGTATGAGGCGTACCGGGCGACGCTGCAAGGGGTTTTTGCCGGCACGAAAGAAAATGAGACGGAAGAGAATATTCAGTCGCGCGCCCGGGGAACGCTGTTGATGGCGCTTTCGAATAAGTTTGGCGCCATCGTGCTCTCCACT
This sequence comes from Candidatus Sulfotelmatobacter sp., assembly GCA_030044775.1. Lineage (GTDB taxonomy): Bacteria > Acidobacteriota > Terriglobia > Terriglobales > Acidobacteriaceae > Sulfotelmatobacter. The sequence goes on from JASICF010000242.1 coordinate 6,211, forward strand.
GGCAATAAAAGTGAGCTGGGCGTGGGCTACTGTACACTCTACGGGGATATGGTCGGTGGGCTAGCGGTGATCTCGGATGTGCCGAAGACGCTGGTGTATCGACTCAGCCGCTATGTGAATTCCGGGCGTCGGGCGATTCCCGAATCCACCCTGGAAAAGCCGCCCTCGGCCGAGTTGCGGGCGAATCAGAAAGACAGCGACTCGTTGCCACCCTATGAAGTACTCGATGCCGTGCTGGAAGATTATGTTGAAGATGCTCGTTCGGCGGAGCGGATTGCCGCCGATCATGGCTTCGATTTGGAGTTGGTGCGCCGGGTGATTCGCATGGTGGATCGCGCCGAATACAAGCGGCAGCAAGCGGCGCCGGGAATCAAGATTTCTCCCAAGGCATTTGGATACGGGCGGCGTTTCCCCATCGCTGCGAAGAGCGAAGTTTGAAAAAGATTAGTAAGATCAGAAGATCGATTTCCAGGTTTCAGCTCACATCTGAAAGGAATTTATGCGCATTACTGCCTCTTTGATGTTTACTTTTCTGCTGACTATCGGCCTGGCTGCGGCGCAAGCGACTGGAACTGCTGCATCCGCGAGTAAGTCAGATGTTGTTCTGCCCTCCGAATCCACGGTCGATTCGTTTATGCAGCAGACGTTCGGGTACGAATCCGATTTGAGCTGGAAGATCGCGAGCATCAAGCCAGCACCGGTTCCCGGCCTGGCAGAGGTGAACGTGATTCTGGCCAGCCCGCAAGGCCAGCAGCTCAGCCGGTTTTACGTTACGGCAGACGGGCAACATGCAGTGGTCGGCGAGATTATTCCGTTTGGGGCAAAGCCGTTCGAACCGGCAAAGAGGATATTAGAAAAGAGCATTACGGGTCCGTCGCTGGGGCCAAAGAACGCACCTGTGACCGTGGTCGAGTTTGGCGACCTGCAATGCCCCGCGTGCAAAGCAGCGCAGCCGACGATCGAAAAGCTGGAAGCCTCCGAACCCAACGTGCGCTTCGTGTTTCAGAATTTTCCGCTCGAAATGCACAACTGGGCAGCGAAGGGTGCGGCATATTCGGATTGTGCAGGGAAGGCGTCAAATGAGGCGTTCTGGAAGTTTATTGCGAAAGTGTACGAAACGCAGCAGGACATCACTGCCGAAACTGCCGATGAAAAACTGACGGCAATTGCCACGGATGCCGGCCTGAAAGGTCCGGAGATCGCGGCTTGTGCAGCCTCGCCGAAGGCGAAAGCGGATGTGGATGCCTCGTTAGCGCTAGGCAAGGAAGTGAACGTGACGGGCACACCTACTCTTTTTATCAACGGCCGATCCATCGGAAATGTGAGTGGCGTAAATGAAACCACGCTGAAGGAGTTGGTGGACTTCGCGGCGAAAGACAAAGGCGCGAAATAGCGTAGCG
>JASICF010000243.1 GCA_030044775.1 Candidatus Sulfotelmatobacter sp.
AGGATGGTGGCGCAGCGTGGGTGCATCGCTACGCGAACCAGATCGCATCCCGCATTGAAGCCCACACCGGTTCGGTGCTGGCGTTGGCGACGGGGCGCGCAGAATGGTTTCTGGCAAAGGCGGAGATGACAGAGGCACGAAGCGAGTCGTCCTCATGCCACATGCGAAATGCGGTGGCTCGTGAGCAGAATAAAATGGCGGACGCGAAGGCGCGCATTGCGGAGTTTGAAACGATGTCAGCCCGGCGAGAAGTGGAAATGGCACGCATGGAAGCCAACCGGGCAAGGATGGAAGCGCGCATGGAGCGGGTGCGCATGGAGCCTGCAAGGTTCGAGCAGATGAGAGTGCTTTGCCCACGGTTACAGGTACGACTTTCACGCGTCGAGATTCCGAAAATCAAGGTCGATGCTCCGGGCGTGCAGGTGAATATTTCCGGGCAAGAGACGTTCTAGCCAAGTGCTGCTTGTAGAGTCAGTCATGCCCTTGCCTCGATTCTCATAGACGAGTTTCGAGTCCTGGGTTTCCCACTGATGTTCATTCCGATTCCTGTTGTCCAAAACCGGAATATTTTTCTGTCGTTCACCGCGAAATAAAGTTATAGTTTGAAGGCTCAGCGATTCCTAGCGACAACTAGCCTGAAGTGATGGCGCGGAAGCCCGGACCGTCCATCTTGCAGGAAGAGTTGTACCCGCCCCACGCGGAAGACTTGCGCGGGGAGAGCCTCAACTCGCGCACGGACGACGCCCGTTTGATCGATCTCGATGTCGACGAGGAGTCTCGGTTTCTGCGCGCGCAAAAGCGCGTCTCCGCCCGTCGAAGTTCGCTTCCCCAAAAAACTGCTAATCGCTTGCTATGGGGGGGTGCGGCTGCCGGGGTTTTGAGTCTGCTCGGATTGGGTGCAGCCGGTCTCTACCACTACGGCAAGCACTCCTGGCGCTTCCGCGTGGAGTCCAGCGACAACATTGAGCTCACGGGGACTCACAACGTGACCAAGGCGCAAATCATGGAGATAATGGGCGCCGATATTGGCCGAAATATTTTTTTCATTCCGCTCGGGCAGCAGAAGGAGCAACTGGAACAGATCCCGTGGGTGGAGTCGGCCAGCGTCATGCGGTTCGTTCCGAATCGGCTGGCGGTGCAAATCCACGAGCGCACGCCGGTCGGGTTTGCCCGCGTGGGTCCGCGCATGTTCCTGATCGATGCCGGCGGCACGTTGATGGACCTGACCCCGAAGCACAAATACTCTTTTCCTGTCATTCTCGGGATGAATCCCGGCGAACCGCTCTCGACGCGGGCTCCGCGAATGCAGGCCTACCTCGACTTGATACAACAGCTCGATTCCAGCGGGGGGCATTACTCGCAGGATTTAAGCGAAGTCGATATCTCCGATTTGGACGACTTGAAGGTCCGGGTGAACGATCCGGCAGGGGATGTGCTGGTACACCTTGGATCGTCGGACTATCTGCAACGCTACAAGATTTATGTCAGCCACGCCCAAGCGTGGCGCCAGCAATTTCAGAAGCTTGAATCGGTCGATCTGCGTTATGACAACCAGATCATTGTGAATCCGGATTTGCCCCATCCGGTGAAAACGGCTTCGCCAAGTCTGGCAGCAGACAGGACTGTGGCAAAAGTGAAGCCCGCAGCCCTGCTTGCGCGGATTGCCCCGAATGAGTGGGCAGTTCCGAAACCGGCATTCGAGTTGAGCCAGAAGACGCTGCAGCCGAAAGCAAAAGCCGCAAAGCCGACACCGAAGCGAAAAAAACCAGCGGCAAGGACAAGAACAATCGCGAGCGCGAAGAAGCCGCTTCTTTTGCCCAAAACCAACAAGGCATCGCCGAAAATTCCGTCAGCAAGCGCGGCATCGTCCAAGGCCTCCGGGGCAGTGCCACAGAGCCAAAACCAAAACGGCGGGCAGAAGCCAAGTCCGGGAATTGTAAAAAATCAGGACAGCGTGGCTCCGACAAACTGAGACTTGCCGGCAAATCAGTTCGAACAGGTAAAGAAAAAAGAAGATTCGAAAATCAAGGAACTCATAGGGGATGGCGAACCAGCAAGGAACGTTTTTGACAGCGGTTGACGTGGGCAGCGCTAAAACCTGTGCGCTGATGGCGGAGGTGACGGATGGCGGCCTGCGCTATCGAGGCCACGGTGTGGCCGAGTCGTGCGGCTCGCGCAAAGGTGTGATTGTCGATCTGGATAAAGCTGTGACGGCGATTCAAAAAGCCGTCGAAGCCGCCGAGGACAGTGCCGGAGCCGCGATTGAGCACGCCATTGTTGGAATCGGCGGGGCGCATGTGCGCGGCGTGAACGCGCACGGGGGCATCAGCTTAGGGTCGCGTCCCCGCGAGATAGGGCGGGACGAAATTAAACAGGCGGTCGAGCGGGCTCGCGCGATTCCTCTTCCATCCGACCGTGAAGTTCTCCATCTGTTGCCGCAGGAATTCATTCTTGACGATCAGCCCGGGGTACACGATCCCCTAGGCATGATGGCGGCGCGGCTGCAGGTCCGGGTTCACCTCGTGACTGCGGCGGCGAGCGCCACGCAGAACGTCATCACAGCGGTGAATCGTGCGGGGGTCCACGTTGACGACACGGTGTTCGAGCCTCTGGGTGCCGCCGACTCGACTTTGCGCACCGATGAACGCGAGCTCGGTGTCTGCCTTGCCGATATCGGAGCGGGATCGACGGAACTGGTCGCCTTTCTCCAAGGTTCGGTAGCCCACACCGGCGTGGTTCCCCTCGGAGGCGATCACTTTACCAGCGACTTGTCGTTGGGCATGTGCACCCCAATTGCGGAAGCGGAGAAGATCAAGAAAATCTACGGCAATGCCATCGTTACCCTGATTCCGGAGGGCAACGAGGTCGAGGTGCCTTCAGTGGGCGACCGGCCGTCACGCTTGTTGCCTCAGCGTTTGGTCGCTGAAATTCTCGAACCGCGCGCTCGCGAGCTCTTTGAGATGATTCGTGAAAATTTGCGGCAGGGGGGCATGTTTGATGCCTGCCTGGCAGGAATCGTTCTATCCGGCGGTGGCTCACGGCTGCCGGGAATTTTTGACATCGCGGAGTCCGTGCTGCGGCGTCCAGTACGGCTTTCCTGGCCTTCGCCGTTGGCAAAAATGCCTGTTACTCTGGCTGAGCCGGAGTTCGCGACGGTGCTGGGCATGATTGCTTACGGACAGCGGGCCCGCGCCGCGCGGGGATTTCAGGGGGAGCGGTGGGGCGCCAGGTTGAAGGCATTGTTGGTGGGGTGAAAGCTAGTGAGGGGTGTTCACGAGTCAGTGAAAATTGGCGGGACGAATGATTGCCCCGACTCGCGTAGCAACTGATTTAGTCAGCCACTGGCTGTTGGCTACGGATCACTGATAGTTCCAGATTTCGAGGTTTCGCGGAGAATTTTATGAGCAACGATTCCAGCATTCGCATCAGCTTTAACGAAGAACCAATCAACGACGCCAAGATCAAAGTCATCGGTGTCGGCGGAGGCGGCAACAACGCCGTCAACCGCATGATTGACTCCGGCATGGAACACATCGAATTCATCGTGGCCAACACCGACCTGCAGGCCCTCCGCATGTCGCGCGCTGCCACGAAAATTCAGCTCGGCGTCAAGCTCACCAACGGACTCGGCGCGGGTGCCAATCCCGAGATCGGTCGCAAAGCCGCGCTCGAAGATTCCGACAAGATCATCGAAGCCCTCGAAGGTGCCGACATGATCTTCGTCACCGCTGGCCTCGGTGGAGGTACCGGCACCGGTGCCGCTCCCATCATTGCCTCGCTTGCCAGCGAAATGGGCACCCTCACCGTTGCCGTTGTCACCAAGCCGTTCGCCTTCGAAGGCAAACGCCGCATGCAGCAAGCTGAGCGCGGCATTTCCGAACTGATGGAGTCGGTCGACACCACCATCGTCATCCCCAACGAAAAACTCCTCGCTGTCGCCGAAAACGCCGGTTTCTTCGAGTCCTTCCGCATCGCTGACGACATCCTTCGCCAGGGCGTGCAAGGGATTTCGGACATCATCACCATCCCCGGCATCAT